>JBGPMZ010000439.1:0-3423 GCA_041487255.1 Binataceae bacterium (SeqCode)
ATCCGCGACGCCAGCGCCTCATCGAAGAGCTCGGGCTGCGCGGCGCCGAAGCCGTACTCGAGCCACGTATCCGGCTTGACCATCGAGGAGGCCTGCTCGGCGCCGATAGTTTTACGTTTTAGTTCCGCTTGATCCGAAAGTGCCATAAGTTACTTGCTCCCCTTCGCGGGTGTGCTGCTTGACTGCCCGCGATGGGTAGGATTTTGTTCATCGCGCGCAACCGTCACCACCATCAATGCCAAGTCTGGAAGCAACCAAGCAAGTGCCTCAAGCGACCCAGCCGCCCGCATCGGCGCGGCTGATCCTTTTTATCACCGTCTTCGTCGATCTGCTCGGCTTCGGAATCGTGATTCCGTTGCTGCCGATGTTCGCCACCAGGCTGGGGATTTCGTTCGCCGGCATCGGTGCGATCATGGCGGTCTACTCGCTGGCGCAATTCATCTTCGCGCCGATCCTCGGACGCATCTCCGATCGCATCGGACGCCGCCCGGTGATCATGCTGGGACTCCTCGGCTCGTCGATCGGCTATCTCATCTATGGCTTCGCGGGATCGTTCCTCGGGCTTTTCATATCGCGCGCGGTGCACGGCGCCTGCGCCGCGACGATCTCGACCGCGCAGGCCTACATCGCCGATACCACTGACGAATCCAATCGAGCGCGCGGAATGGGCATGATCGGCGCGGCGTTCGGACTCGGCTTCGTGATCGGTCCCGCGATCGGCGGATTGCTGGGACAGATCGATCTGCACATTCCGGGATTCTTCGCGGCGGCGCTGACCTTCGCGAATCTGCTGTTCGCCGCGATGCGGCTTCCCGAGTCGCATCCGCCCGAACCCGGCGCGCGCATCGACGCGTCGGTGATCGTCGCACCGATCCGCGATCTTCCGCGGCAACTTTTCACCCATCATCTGTCGCGATTATTTTCCGTCGCGTTCCTCACCACCTTCGCGTTGGCGGCGTTCGAGACCACCTTCGCGATCATGATTCCCTACGTCTACGGCTACGGCCCCATGGGGATCGGTATTCTGCTCGCATTCGCCGGTCTGGCGCAGGCGCTCACGCAAGGCTATCTGATCGGAAAAGTTGTCAAGCGCGCGGGCGAAACGAAGTTGCTGTCGATCGGTATCATCGTGTTCGCGATCGGCCTGGCGCCGTTGGCAGACCTGCCCACTCCCACGATGTTGATGCTGGCGCTCGCGCTGCTGTCGGTTGGCTACGGACTCACCAGCCCCACCATCGCGAGCCTAATCTCAAAACGAACCGAACGCGCGCTGGAGGGCGAAGCGCTGGGCATCAACCAGTCCGCGTCTTCGATGGCGCGCATCCTCGGACCGCTGGCAGGTGGGCTGGCCTACGGCGCACTGGGAACCTCGGCACCTTATTTGGGTGGTGCGATTGTCGCACTCGTGGCATTTATACTTGCGCGTGGCATCGACGAGTCCGCTGCCTAAAGCCGCGAGGAGGCACCTTGGGGAACGCTGTCGGCTGGTTACTGGTCTTCCACATTTTCGGGGTGATCTTCTGGATCGGAAGCTTGCTTCTGATCGCGAGCCTGCTCGCGATGGTGGCGGAGGAGGTGGGGGTGGCGAAAGAGCGCTTCATCATGGTCGCGAGCACGCTGTTCTATGGCGGGTGCAACATCGGCGGAGCGGTCGCGCTCATCTTCGGCATCCTGCTGATGGTGAAGGAGCCCGCGGTGCTACGGCAAGGATGGTTTCACGTCAAACTGGGATTGGTATTCATCCTGCTGCTGGTGCACTTGCGGCTGCATCGGAGAATAGTCGCGCTCAGCGACAATCCTTCCTCGGTGACCAAGGCAGAGTTTCGCGTCATTCATGGAGTCGTCAGCCTGGTGTTGCTGGCGATCCTCGCGATGGCGTTCCTCAAACCATTCTGAGCGGCTGACAGCGCGCGATTGTCACGGCACGACGATCGAGCCGCCGCTGATGCTGATGACCTCGCCGGTGATGTAGGAGGACATGTCGCTGGCGAGGAATAGCGCCAGATTCGCCACTTCATGCGGCTCGCCGAGGCGGCCCATCGGGTTGCGCTTCTTCGCGCCCTCGAACATTGACTTGGGATAGATCCGTTCCAGGAATTCGTTGTAGATGACGCTCGGTGCGATGGCGTTGACGCGAATTCCCTTGCCTGCGAGTTCGCCCGCCGCCGCGCGCGTGAGTCCCATCACTCCGGCTTTGGCCGCGGAGTAGGGCGCCTCGCCACCTGACGAAGCGATCCATCCCGCAGCGGACGCCATATTAACGATCGCGCCTTTGCCCTGCTTGATCATGTGCGGAATCACGGCTCGCATCGTCCACATCGTCCCGCGCAGGCACACGTTCATCACCAGGTCCCAGGTCTCGTCCTTGATTTCCCAGATCGGCTCGAGCTTGTTGATGCCGGCGTTGTTGAACAGGATGTCGATGCGACCGAACTTGTCGACCGTCTGCGCGACCGCGTCCTCGATCTGCTTGCGATTAGTGACGTCGACGCCGATGCCGGGGACTTCGCGATTGAACTGCTTGCTCAATTGTTCGGCGGTCTCGGCGGTGCGGCGCGGATGCGCATCGGTGATGACGACGTTGGCGCCCTCTTCGAGGAAGCGGGTTGCGACCGCGCGTCCGATGCCGACTCCTGCGCCCGCGGTTATCAAAGCGACTTTGTCTTTTAGCAACATGATAAAAACTCTGCTTTCTGATGTAGCACAGACTTTAGTCTGTGATTTTGAGAATCTTAGTCGTCAGAACACAGACTAAAGTCTGTGCTACATGAAAGATTTCAGCGGCTCAGGTGGGCGACGCGATCGACGCGTGGATATGTGCGATGCGCCATCCGCCTGCGCCGCGCGTCATTATGAAGGATCGGCGATGCAGCGGGCCGGGCAGCCGCAGATGAAACGTGATTAGCGCGGCATTCGGTGCGAGCTCGCGCGCATCGATATCCTGCGGCTCGATTTTCAGAGCACCGCCCGGTTGGCTCTTGATCGCCTCCATGATCGACTCGAATTGCTTACCGATGGCGGCGCGGCCGTCGAGTCGGGCGGCATAGGTTCCGAGCGGCGAAAACATATGCGCGTCGTCATTGAAGAACGCCATAATCCGATCATGCTTCTGCGACATCACGGCTTCGAGGAATTGGTTGAGGGTGGCGAGCGCCTGATCGGTGACTTGTGACATCAGAGTTCCTCCCGGGATGGAGTTTAGAAACGATCCTTCAGTTCGCGCGCCTTCGCGAATATTGAAATCGGATCGCTGCCGATTTGCGGATCGGCGCGCTTTAGGTTAGCTCGAAGCTCGTCGCTATCGGTGCGCAAAAACGGATTGGTGAGCTTCTCGTCCTCGATGGTCGAAGGTACGGTGAAGCCGCCCTCCGACGTGACCTTCTTCGACCATTCGTGCTTGGCCTTCAGACGAGCATTGTTCGG
>JBGPMZ010000440.1:0-3423 GCA_041487255.1 Binataceae bacterium (SeqCode)
GCCACATGCTCGACCGCCTCCAGCGTGCGGTAGTGGTGCTCGTTGGTCAGCCGGTTCCAGATGTCCTGCTTGGCGAGGCGCGAGTCCTCGGGCGGCTTCTCGCCTGAGCGATACTTGCCGGTCAGGAAGCCGCCGCCGAGCGGACTCCATGGGATGACGCCGACCCCTTCGCTGCGGCACATCGGCAGCAGCTCGCGCTCAAGCTCGCGCGAGATGAGGCTGTACTGCGGCTGCAGCGAATCGAAGCGCGCGAGGCCGCCCTTGTCGCTGACCCACAGGCTCTTCATCAGTTGCCATGCGGTGAAGTTCGAGGCGCCGAGGTAGCGCACCTTGCCCATATGCACCAAGTCGTCGAGCGCGCGCATCGTCTCGTCGATCGGAGTTTCGAAATCCCAGGCGTGTACCTGGTAGAGATCGATGTAGTCGAGCTGGAGGCGGCGCAGGCTTTGCTCGACCTCGGCCATGATATGCCCGCGCGACAATCCCCATTCGTTGGGCCCGACCTTCCCGCCGGTAAACAGCTTCGCGTTGAAGCGCACCTTGGTTGCGATGACGAGGTTGTCGCGGTGATGATGCTTGAGCGCACGGCCGAGGATCTCCTCGGAGGCGCCGGCCGCATAGACGTTGGCGGTATCGAGGAAGTTGCCGCCCACCTCGATGAACTTGTCGATGATCTTGCGCGAGTCTTCTTCGCTGCTCTCGCGCCCGAAGGTCATGCATCCAAGCGACAGTTCCGAAACCTTCAGACCGGTTGCGCCGAGCTTGCGATACTCCATCGAGAGCCTCCGATTCTTGACGGGTCGTTCGTGAACGACCCTATGACGATTTGCAACCGCGATGTGGGGGAGCCTCGCCACGCTAGCGAAACTCGCCATCCACCTGCAACACAGACCCTGCGCAGCTACCCCATTGCGACAATCGGAAACGACACGGATTTCCTATGGCCACGCTCGCTCGCAGGAGGCATCGCAATTGCTCTATCAGAAGCATCGGGGAGACGAAGCATGATCAGAGCGATAATCGTTGGACTAATCGCCGGATGGCTGGCGGGCAAGCTGATGCGCGGACACGGCTACGGTGCAATCGCCGACCTCCTGCTCGGGCTGGTGGGCGGTATCGTGGGCAGCATCATCTTCGGCGTCTTCGGGCTGCACGCGTACCACGCGATCGGATCGATCACGATCTCTACCATCGGCGCGATGCTACTGGTCGCGGCCTCGCGCGCTATGCGCGACGAGTTCTGATCGCAAATTCTCCCGGCTCGCTTGACACTCTGAGCCGCCGCCGTCATAGCTCTTCATTCAATGTCGTGGCGTTTGAGAGGGATTGTCGTTGCGCCGGTCGTGTTGTTCGTAGCGTTCACCGTGCTGATGAGCAGTTGCGGCGGCGGGAGCAGCGGGTGCATCGGCTCATTCGATGCGTTCGGAGGCTTCGTCCCTGGGCTCTGCCCGAGCCCGGGTCCGCAGGCCGGATTCAACCTCGAGACCATAGTAATCGGCGCGGGAACCCCAGTGCCATCAACTCCGACCCCGGGTTCGACTCCGACCGGCAAGCCGGTTCCGACCGCCACGCAAACGCTCGGGCCACAAGCCGGTCCGACCACGGGCGTGGCGGGAGGGCAAGTTTTTTTCAACGCGAGCGGGCTTTTCGTCAAACACACGAAGATGTTCGTCGCGGATATCACCAACGCGAGTTCGACGCTCTGGACCTCCACCGATCAGAACGTCCTCGCGCCGCCGCAACCACCGCCGCTCGGTGGCATCTACAGCGCGCTTACACCGGGATGCGCCTGCGCAGGTGTCAGTTCCGGCGGTGTATCTGCCGATCCGATCAGTGTTGGAGTGGTTGGAAGCGCCGGTCAGCCAACCCCTGACTGCCCGGTATGCCCAACTATCGCGCCTACCGCAACGGCGACTCCGAAGGGTCATGCCGCGGCGGCCGAGCAGACCGAATCGCCACATTCCAACACCGCGCGCATCAACGGTGTCCTGCAATGGACCTTCCAGGGAGTAAGCCCAGTCGCAAGCTGGCTCGCTACGTCCCCTGACGGAAGTCTCTACTTTCTGACGCGCGATGGCTTTCTTCATATGCTCGATGCAAAGGGGCGCGAGCGATGGAGCCGGACCGCGGCGGGCAAGAGCATTGCCATCTCGCCCGACGGCAGCGTCGTGTATGCTCTCGGGAGCGATGGCGCGCTACGGGCGCAGTCCCCAATCGGCAAACCGCTCTGGAGCATGAGCGTGGCTTCGGAGGCCGGCCCGCTCGCCGCGTCCTCAAGTGCGGTGTATTTCCAGGAAGACCGGCAACTCGTCGCCGTCTCCTCGCCCGGCCTCGTGCGATGGCGCGCCACGGCCGCCGATGAAATCACCGCCGCCGCGATCGCCGACGATGGCACCGTCGTCGCGGCTGCCAAGGGCGCCGCAGTGGTTGCTATCGCATCCGACGGTTCACGCCGATGGAGTTTCGCGCCGCAAGGCGGCTTCGCCGGCGACATCGCCGTGCGGGACAATCACGTCTATCTCGGCTCGGGAAGCGGACGCCTCTACGCGCTGGATGCTGCGAGCGGCGCCGCGCTATGGGCCTACGACACCGCGGCCGCGGTTTCCGGGGGACCGGTCCTCAATGCCGCCGGACCAATTTTCTTCGGCTCGGATGCTGTCTATGCGCTTACTTCCGACGGTTCGCTCGCGTGGAGTAAACCTCTGGCGAAGCCAGCCGGCGGTCCCTACGTATCTGACGGTCTGGGAGGCGTGTGGGCGCCGCTGGATGACGATGTCAGTGCGATGCTGAATTCCGACGGCTCGTTAAAATGGGCGACTCGCAGCTTCGGCGCGGTCGAGCGCGCGATCGTTTCGCCGTCGGGGGTTCTCTATGTTGCCACGCAAGGAACCATCTACGCGGTAAGATAGTTCGTTTCGCGCTGGTCCCTGCCATTGACTCTTTGCCATCAGTTTGCGCTTCTATATGCGCTAACTGACGGTGGACCGAACATGGGGATGATCGAGGCCACGAAGCGATACGTGGAGATGTTCGCACTCCTCCCCTTTGCCGGCGCCAGTCTGATCCGGCGCAATCAGCGACGCACCATCCTCACGATACTCGCGGTGGCGTGCGCCACGCTGGTGTTCTGCATCGTCGTAGTGCTGCCTTACATCACCGGGCGCATCGCGGAAGTTGCCGACTCCTCGCCCCGCCTGGTCGTGATGAACAAGTCGGCGATGCGCTACGGTCTGCCCGAATCGTATTCGAAGCGAATCGAAGAGATGCCCAACGTGGTGGCGGTGAACCGGATGACCTGGTTTGCCGGCTTTTACAACGATCCCAGGCGTCAGTTTTCGAGCGTCGCGGTCGATCTCGATACCCTGGCGGAGATTTGGCCCGAGAACGGCTTCGATGCGGAAACCCTCGCGCGGCTCAAGACGC
>JBGPMZ010000441.1:0-3419 GCA_041487255.1 Binataceae bacterium (SeqCode)
CGCGTCAACCCGGTTCCCGGCGCCTATGTCGAGCTGGTCCGACCCAACGGAACCTCCCAGCCCAACGGAACTTCGGAGGTCGATTCGCAGGCGCAAATCCTGCTGCCGGAGTTGCGTTTCCCCGAGCTGCGCGAGACCGCGTTTTGGCGCAATGGGCGCCGGCTCGCCTCCATACTGCTCGGCCTCGACCTTCCGGCCGTCCGAGGATGGGGCCACATGATTCGCAAGCCGCCGCGCGACACTGACAGCGGCTCGCTCCCGTGGCATCAGGACGAGGCCTACTGGGATCGCTCGCTCACCTATCACGCGCTGGCCTGCTGGATGCCGCTGGATCCGGCCACCGTCGAGAGCGGTTGCATGAGCTTCATCCCCGGATCGCATCGCAGCGGCGTGCGCGAGCATCAGCGCACCGGCGGCGATTTCGCGGGACACGTGGTTTCGATCGAGGGCGTCGATCCTTCGCTCGCCGTGGCAGCGCCAGTCGGCGCAGGCGGCGCGGTCTTCCATCATTGCCGTACATTGCACTCGTCGGGACCTAATCGCAGCGCCAGGGTCCGTCGCGCCTATGCCAACGAATGGCAGCGGGAACCGCTGAAACGCGGCGAGGTAAATCGGTGAGCCAGTCGTTCCGTTTCGACCAGCGTGAGAAGGCTGAACTCGACGAGCGCGGCTTCGTTCTGCGCCGCGGTGTCTTCAGTGCAGCTGAGCTCCGCGCGATTGTCGATGCTTGCGAAGCACTTGTCGAGCGGCTTCTCAGCGAGAAGCGCCGCACCAAGCACACCGTCGGCAGCTACATGTTCGAGATTCAGCGCCGGCTCGAGACGATCGTGAAATGGGAGCCCGACAACCCGGACCTGGTGCAAGGGGTGGAACCCTTTGCGCATCTCAGCGAGGAGCTGCATCGGTGGGCCCTCGATGCGCGCTTGCTCGACCCTTGCAAGGATGTTGTCGGCGAAAGCGACCTCGCCCTTTTCACCGAGAAGCTGAACCTCAAGCGCGCTCACAAAGGCGGACCCATCATTCTCCATCAGGACTTCCCGTATTGGTCCGACCTGACGAAGATTGCGTCGCGCGTCGCGACGGCGATGGTCTTCCTCGATGATGCAACCATCGAGAATGGATGCCTCGAGGTGGTGCCGGGCAGTCATCGCGAAGGCTTGCAGGTTCGCCGCGCGATGGAGGGATTCGGCGCCCTCGAAATGGATCCACAGAAGTACGACCATTCGCGGCTCCTTCCACTCGAGGTGCCGGCCGGTAGCGTGGTGTTCTTCGGTCCATTCCTGGTGCACCGTTCGCTGCCCAATCGCTCGGGCGCCGATCGCCGCGCGCTCCTTTACAGCTATCAACCATCCGGCCATCCTCACCTGCGCGAACTGACCAGGCTGGCAACGCCTGTATCAACAAATAGTTAGCATCTCGCTAACTGACGGAGTACCTGACGTATGAAGATCGGACTGCTAATGCCATTCACCGGATACACCGCGAATCCCGCCGCCTTCGCGCGCAAGGCCGAGCAGCTGGGCTTCGAGTCGCTATGGATTCCCGAGCATCCGATCCTGCCGGTCAATCCTAAGACGCGGTTCCCTGCCACCAACGGTCCGATCCCGAATGTCTACTCGCAGATGTGCGATCCGTTCGTCGCGCTCAGCATGGCCGCCGCCGTCACCACCAAATTGAAGGTGGCCACCGGAATCTGCCTGGTGCCTGAGCGCAACGCTATCGTCACGGCGAAGGAAGTCGCCACGCTCGACGCGTTCTCCGGAGGGCGTTTCTTGTTCGGCATCGGCGCGGGGTGGCTGCGAGAGGAATCGGAACTCCTCGGCGTGGATTTTCCTCGGCGATGGACGCAAACCGCGGAGTGCATCGCCGCGATGCGGGAGTTGTGGTCGAAGGATGAAGCCTCGTTCGAGGGCAAGTACATCAAGTTCACTCCGGTCAAGTGCAATCCAAAACCGGTCCAGCAGCCGGGGCCGCCGGTGCTCATCGGGAGCCTCGACAAGAACGCGCTCAAGCGCGTCGCCAAGTGGGCCGACGGATGGTGTCCGATCGGCGTGCCCCATACCTACCTGAAGAACAAGCTGGATGAGCTACGCCGCGAGTGCGACGCCGTCGCGCGTGACTTCGCGAAACTCGACATCACCGCGATGGGATTCGTCCAGGGCGATCGCGGCGCGGTTCAGGAAGGCCTCGATCAGTACGCGAAGGCGGGTGCGCATCGATTCGCGATCGGCGTGCAGAACCAACTGAAGCCCGATCAGTACGAGGCGGAGCTCACCCGCCTCGCGTCACTCTACATATAGATGATCGATCAGCCGAGCGCGGGATCGCGAATCAGGATTCCATCCGCGTAGAGCTTCTTGATCCGATCGTCAGGCATCTTCAACAGCTCGTGCAGGACACGCTCGTTGTCCTCGCCGAGCCGCGCCGCGCGAACCTCGGTCCTGTCCGGCCACGCCGAGAATTTCACCGGCACCGAAGGCAGCGCGACCTTGCCGAGCAACGGATCCTGCACCCATCGCACCGTCTTGCGCTCGTTGAGATGCGGATGCTTGACCGCCTCGTTGAGCGACAGCACCGGCGCGCATGGCACGCGCTCCTTGTCCAGCACCGCGATCGCATCGTCACGCGTAGGGAATTCCGCAAGCCACTTCTCGATTACCTCGCGCAGTTCGAATCGGTTATCGCGCCGGCCGCGCGCGCTCTTGAAGCGCGGATCGGTCGCGAGTTCCGGCATCCCCATCGCACGCACCAGCTGCGGCCATTGATGTGGAACTACAGTGAGGAAGACATACTGGTCGCCGCGATAGCGATAGGAGCCGGTCGGGCCGCCGTCGGGATGCAGTGAGCCGCTGCGGCGCGGGCGAAACTTGTCGCCGCGCAGCGACACCGATGCGACGTTCTGCTCGTGCATATGAAAGTAGGTGTCGAGCAACGATGCATCGAGGTACTGACCCTCGCCGGTGCGCTCGCGATGCAGCAGCGCGAAGCCAACCGCCATCGCGGCCGCGACGCCGGTGGAGACATCGCCAATCGCCATCGTGGTCATCGCCGGAGGTCCATCGGCCTCGCCGATTCCGTCAGTCACTCCCGCATACGCCTGGCCGATGAAATCGTAGCCCGCCTTATACGAAAGCGGCCCGGTCTGCCCCGCCATCGAGATCGAGCACATGATGATTTTCGGATTCACCTTCTTGACGTCTTCATAAGAGAACCCGAGGCGGTCGATGACGTGGGGCGCGAAATTCTCGACCACCACATCGATGCTGGGGAGCATCGCCATCACGATTTCGCGCGCGCCCGGCTTCTTCAGATCGATCCCGAAACTGAGCTTCGAGTGATTGTGCTGCAGGTAGTAGGTGCTATGGCTGGTGTCCTTGAGCTCGGGGGCCTGGGGCTTGAGACCGCCGGCGCGCACGCGA
>JBGPMZ010000442.1:0-3415 GCA_041487255.1 Binataceae bacterium (SeqCode)
GAAGCCTCGAAGTTCGGCGGTAAGGCGCCCGCCGCGCCGGCGGTCGCTCCCGAAGCCGCGCGTCAGCCTCGCCCGGATGTCAACGATGATCCCAAATTCAAGAGCGACGAGGAACGCCGCGCCTACGAGCAGGCGCGCAAGCAGGCCTCCCGCGAAGCCGGATTCTACGTCCCTCTGATGTGGTACGGCATCATCATCGGATTTCTGTTTCTGCTCAACATGTTCACCAGTCCCTTCAATTGGTGGTGGCAGTGGCCCGCCTTCGGATGGGGCTTTGGCATCGTGAGCCACGCCGCTGGGGTCTATGGATGGGAGTTCATTCGCGAGCGGGTCTTCGAACCCGCGATTCAGCGCGAGGTGCGCGAAGAGGTCACCAAGGAAAAAGAGGTGATGGCGACCGAAAAGCAGGCCTCACTCGACGAGCTGACCGCCAGCTTCGCGCATGAGATCCGCAATCCGATTGCTGCCGCCAAGAGCCTGGTGCAGCAGATGGGCGAAGATCCGACCTCGCAGGAAAACGTCGAGTACGCGAAGGTCGCGCTCGATGAGCTGCAGCGGGTCGAGAAAAGCGTCTCGCATCTGCTGAAATACGCGAAGGAAGAGGACTACAGCTTCGACAACTTCAACCTCGCCTCGATTCTCGATGCGTCGCTGACCCAGATGCGCGCCAAGCTGGAGTCGAAGAACGTTTCCATCTCCCGCAACTACATCGGCGGGCCGACGGTCCGCGCCGATGCCGACAAGCTGCGCCAGGTTTTCACCAACATCGTCGACAACGCGATCGATGCGATGGAAAGCAACACCGGCGAGCGTCATCTCGACATCGCGATCCGGAGCGCAAATCCGGGCATGGCGACGGTGACAATTCGCGACAACGGATGCGGCATTCCGGAAGACAAGCTCGCCAAGATTTTCAATCCGTTCTACACCACCAAGCAGACCGGCACCGGACTCGGGATGGGGATCGCCAAGAAGGTGGTCGATTCGCATCGCGGCAAGATCGAGGTCAAGAGCGGCGTCGGTGAAGGCACCGAGCTGTCGATCTCGATTCCGCTCGCCGACGCAGCTCGCGCCTGGATCAATGCCGACCTCAATGGCGCCGCGCCCGCCGCGAATCAGAATGGAACTGCCTCGCCCGCGCAGCCGCAGCCTGCGGCCTCGCCCGTCAGCAGCACCAATCATCACGCATCCACCACGATTTTGGATTCATCGCCGACCGTACAACTCAGCGCGGCGGCCGACTTTAGGGGACGTCAATGAAAGGGCGCTTGCTGATCGTCGACGACGAGCGCGGAATCGTCATCGCGCTCAAAGGACTCTTCTCCAAGGAAGGCTACGAGGTCGAGACTGCGGAGTCCGGCGAGGAGGCGCTCGACAAGGTCAAGGCCGCGCCGTTTCACGTCATCATCACCGACCTGAGCATGAAGGGGATGAGCGGCCTCGACCTGCTGCGGGCGGTCGGCCAGCTCGACGCGGAGTGCGCGGTGCTGATGATTACGGCCTACGGCTCGCAACGCATCGCGGTCGAGGCGATGAAAGCGGGGGCGGAGGATTACCTCCCTAAACCATTCGATAACGATGAATTGCGCATTAAAGTGCGCAAGGTGATGGAGAAGCAACTTCTCAAACGAGCACATCATCAACTAAGCGAGCAGGCGGCGCGCGAGGCCGGACGCTTCGCCGATATGGTGGGCGGCTCGCTCGCGATGGTGCGCGTTTACGAGACGATCGAGAAGGTTGCGCAGACCGATGCGACGGTGTTGGTGCGCGGCGAGTCGGGAACCGGCAAGGAACTGGTCGCGAAGGCGATCCACTTCAGAAGCCCGCGCGCGAAGGGTCCGTTCGTGGCGGTCAATTGCGCGGCGTTTTCGCGCGAGCTGGTGGAAAGCGAACTCTTCGGTCATGAGAAGGGCTCGTTCACCGGCGCCATCGCGCGGCGCGAGGGAAAATTCGAAGCCGCGGAAGGCGGCACCCTGTTCCTCGATGAAATCGGCGACATGAACCTGGAGACGCAAGCGAAGTTGCTGCGGGTCATCCAGGAGAAGCGCTTCGAGCGCATCGGCGGCAATCAGTCGCTGTCGGCCAACGTGCGCATCATCGCGGCGACCAACCAGGACCTTGAGGCGATGGTGGCCGAGGGGCGCTTCCGCGAGGATCTCTACTATCGAATTAAGGTGGTCGAGATTCGCGTTCCACCACTGCGTGAGCGGCGCGAAGACGTGCCGCGCCTCGTGCAGCATTTCCTGAAGGAAGCATGCGAGCGGTTTGGGACCGCGCAGAAGCCCATCAACAAGCAGCTCACGCCCGAAGCGATGCGCGCATGCGTCGAGAATTCATGGCGCGGCAACGTGCGTTCGCTGCGCTCAGCGATCGAGCAGGCGGTGATCCTCTCGGCGGGCGACGAAATCACACCTGCCGAATTGTTCGGAGACGTACCCCCGGAGGTAACAATGAAGTCAGAGAGTAGTGCCGGCGCATCATCTTCACAGCCGGCAGAGAACCACCTAAACGAGAACGGCAACGGCGGCAACGGGCTGCGGTTTCGCGAGGCGAAAGAAAAATTCGTCAGCGAATGGGAACGAGAATATTTCGTGCGCGCGCTGCGCTCGACCAATGGGAACATCTCGCGCGCCGCGGAAAAGGTCGGAATGTATCGGCAGAGCTTCCAGCAGAAAATGCGCGAGCTGAGCATCAGCGTCGCGGAACTGGGACTGAAGGCCGAAGAGGAATGAGGACTGCGAATCATGGATGAAACTTCAACCACCTCATCGAGCGGCGGTTCGACGAGCTCGACGAATACCAATTACCCGGCGCCCCGCGGCATTCCGATTCCGCCTCCGTTGCTTGCGCTGCTGTTACTGGCGGGCGGACTGATCCTGCATTCGATGTCGCGCGCGCCGCGTGCGGTCTTCGGACATCACATTCTGGGTCTGCTGCTGGTCGCGGGAGGAGTCGGGATTTGTTTCTTCGCGGCCGCACTGTTCCAGGCGCGCGGCACCACCAAGAATCCGCAAGGCGAAGCGACCACCTTCGTCGCTGAAATGCCTTACACGTTCACCCGCAATCCGATGTACCTCGGTATCACGCTGGTGCTGTTCGGATTCGCGGTGTTCTTCGGATCGATCGTCATGTTGCTGGCGCCGATTGCGTTCGTAGTGATCATCGATCGGATGGTGATTCCGCTCGAAGAACAAAACATGGAGAGGCTATTCGGACCGTCTTACACCGACTACAGGACGCGCGTCCGGCGCTGGCTCTAGGAGAATTCAAAGACTATCGCGCGACGTAAGTGCTCAGCCCGCGCGAATCGAGGAGAAGCAAGATGTTTATCGAAAGAATTCTGAGTCTGTTCGGTGGCAAGCTGCGGCGATGGGTCAAAGCGCGCGAGGCGCGCGATCCCGAGGCGGTCTACGAA
>JBGPMZ010000443.1:0-3412 GCA_041487255.1 Binataceae bacterium (SeqCode)
AACCTGTGTGCCGCCTCCTTCCCCCCGCGCGGCAAGGGGCGGGGGTCGATCAGGCGGGCGAATTCGCCGCCGGGGTTACAAGCTCCGCGATCCACTACTTCCGGTCGTATCTCGCATTCATACGCTGCACACCGCCGATTGGGAACGCATCGACGCCGGTCGAGGAGATGCGCAAGAACGTCATCAAGTACAATTCGATTCGCGCCTCGTGCGGTATCGCGCCCGAAAGCGGATGCCGACGCCGTTGATGACGGAGGAGAGCACGGCGGCTAGCGAGCCGGTAGCGTCGGCGGCGAAGTAGCTCGCCGCGCAACAATTCAGCGATAGATTTTCGCGGCGTCTTCGAAATCGACCAGCCACAATCGGCCGCCGTAATGCGGCGTCGGATCGTACGATTCGTAGCCGAGCAATCGCCGCGCCTTCTTCGGCAAGTTGCGCGCGATTTCCCATGGCACTCCCAGCGGCGAGGCCTCCTCCGGCGTCAGCCATCCGAGCACGTAGCTCACGTGCAGTCCGCGCCGAAACCCATCGGAAGTGCGATTGGCGCCGGCGCCATGGATCAGCTTGCCCGAATAGAGCAAGCCGCTGCCTGCCTTCATCACTGCGCCGACGGTCTGGGACTGATTGCCTTCAACATTGTAGTCCGGCCACAAGTGGCTGCCGGGTATGACGCGAGTGGCGCCGGCTTCTTCAGTGAAGTCGTTGAGCGCGAACATGCAGCTCACCGTGACCTCGGGTCCTTGCGGCCCGAACTGGCTGAAAAATGGCCAATTGGCGTGATCCCGATGAAGCATCTGCGCGGGCTCCTCCGGTCCGATCACCATCATCTGCCCGGTGTTGAGCCAGTAGCTGCCGCAGTGTGGGAGCAACGCGTGGTCGGCCCACGCCAGCATCAGCGGATGCACCAGCAACTCGACGAAGCTTTGGCTGCGCGCCGCGATGCGGGTGAAGCGCACGGTGCGCTGACCGTGAAAAATCTCCCACATGCGATCGCCCGTGCGTGAGCCCGGCGCCGTGCCTGAGATCGATTCGTCGAGTTCGGCGTTGAGGCGGCGCAGCGTCTCGGGATCGATCATATCCTCGACGATGACGCCGCCATCACGTTCGATGATTGGGAGAATCTCGGCAATGCCCATGTCAGAAGAGACCGTCGTGAGACGGGTCCCCTGAGCTTCAGCTCTGGAACCGACTACACCAGCCGCCATCGCAGTCCTCCTTTCTCACCTGACTGTTGTGATGCGAAATCTATCGAACCGCGCCCTCCCTATCAAATCAACGAACCTTGCAGGGCGAAGCCAGTCAGGCCTATACGGGAGCAGAGACTCAAAACACCGCGTTCCAACAGCCACTTCGAGTCTTGCGCGGAGGAATTCAATGGATGGCGTCGTTGACGGTGACAGCCACTTCATGGAGCCGCTCGACTTGTTCGAGCAGCATGTCGAACCGCGCTTGCGCGAGCGCGCCGTCCGGCTCGCGGTCGATCCGGTTACCCATAAGCGCACGATGCTGGTGGATGGCAAGCCGATGAGGCTGCGCGACGTCGAGGAAGTCCTCGGCATCCTCAGTGGCTATGGGCAAAAGGAAGAAGGCGGCACCATCAGCACCTTCGACCGCTACGCCGCCTACGGTGCTCAATGGCAGGACATGAACGCGCGTATGCGTTTTCTCGATGAGGAAGGAATCGCGAGCCAGGTCATCTATCCCAGCCTCGGCATCATCTGGGAGGGCGAGGTGGGCGATCCGGAGCTGGCCGACGCGTTATGCCGCGCCTACAACCGCTGGGCTTTCGATTTAGTCGCAGGCCATGGTCAGCGCCTGTTTCCCGCGGCGCATATTTCGATTCGCGAACCCGCGCTCGCGGTCAAGGAGCTGCAGCGCGTCGCGAAGCTCGGATGCCATAGCGCGTTTATCGCGGCGATGCCGATCAAGGGCAAGAGCTTCGGGCATCCGGATTACGATCCGGTATGGGCGACGGCGCAGGACCTCGATCTGGCGATCGCGCTGCACGTGGTCTCGCATCATCACTACATGGGCAGCGAGTTTTATCGCGACCCGAAGCCCGGACTGATGTACTTCACGATGAATCTGTTACAGGACCCGCGCCAATCGCTTCTCACGATGCTGGTCGACGGCGTCTTCGAGCGTTTTCCGCGGCTGCGCGCCGCCACTATCGAAGCGATGGCGGGATGGGTCGGCGAATGGCTGGAGCGCATCGACTATCGCTACAAGTACATGGGACATACCTCCGGGATGAAGCGGCCGGTGGCCGAGTACTTCGCGCGCAACATCTGGATCAGCGGTGATCCTGAAGAGAAGATGTTCAAGTACGTCGTCCAATTCGCCGGCGACGATAAGTTCTTCATCGGCTCGGACTATCCGCATGCCGAGGGGTTTGTGCATCCGGTGGCGAAGGCGCGCGAGTACCTGAAAGATTTGCCCGCCGCATCAGTCGAAAAGATTTTGTCGAAAAACGCAAGCGATTTTTACCGGCTGTGAGATTGTGAAAGCACTCATCATCGGAGGGACCGGGCCGACCGGCCATTTCATCGTCAATGGACTGCTGCGACGCGGCTACGAGGTGGCGATGCTCCATACCGGCCGCCACGAAGTCGCCGAGATTCCATCCAGCGTCGAGCACATTCACACCGACCCGTTTTCCGAGGCCGCGCTGCGCGAGGCGCTCGGCAATCGCACCTTCGATCTCACCATCGCGGCTTATGGCCGCTTGCGGCGCATCGCGGAATTAATGAAGGGCCGCACCGGCCGCTTCATTTCGATCGGCGGCGCGCCCGCATATCGCGGCTACATGAATCCTGCCGTGCTGCATCCGCAGGGCCTCCCGATTCCCACTCCGGAAGATTCGCCGCTGCTGACCATCGAGGCGGAAGACGGCAAGGGGTGGCGGGTGGTGAAGAGCGAGGAAAAGGTGTTCGAGCATCATCCGGGCGCGACCCATTTTCGCTACCCGCATCTTTATGGTCCGTATCAAGTCGCGCCGCGCGAATGGTGCATCGTGCGCCGCATCCTCGATGGCCGCCGCGCGATCATCGTTCCCGAAGACGGCCTCTCGATTAATCATTGCGGCTATGTCGAAAACGCCGCGCATGCGGTTCTGCTCGCGATCGATAAGCCCGAGGCGTCGGCGGGGCAAATCTACAATTGCGGCGATGAGCGCGTATTGACGCTGCGCCAGGTCATTGAGGTGATCGCGCGGGCGCTCGGTTGCGAATTGGAGATCGTCTCGATGCCGTGGCAGTTCGCCATTCCCGCGCGTCCGCTGATCTCGCAAGCCTGGACCACGCATCGTGTGCTCGACCTGACCAAGCTCAAGGCCCAGCTCGGCTATCGCGACGTGGTCGCGCCGGAACCAGGATTGGAAATTACCGCGCGATGGTTGAAGGCGCATCCGCTC
>JBGPMZ010000444.1:0-3406 GCA_041487255.1 Binataceae bacterium (SeqCode)
AACTCGGTATCGATGAGACCCGGTGCGACCGCATTGACGCGGATGCCTTCGGCTCCGACTTCGCGCGCGAGGCCGATGGTGAAGCTGTTGATCGCGCCCTTCGAGGCCGCGTAATGAACCCATTCGCCGGCCCCGCCGATGCGCGCCGCGAGCGAGGAGATGTTGACGATCGCGCCGCCGCTGCCGCCGTGTCGGGTCGACATCCGCCGAACTGCTTCGCGCGCGCATAAGAAGGCACCCGTGACGTTTACTGCGAGAACTTCCGTGAGCGCCGCCGCCGTAATCGCTTCGACGCGCGCGAGGCCACCGGTAACTCCAGCATTGTTGACCAATCCGGCGATCCGTCCGAGCTCCCGAACCGTCGTGTCGAACAGCCGCACGACGTCCTCTTCACGGGAGACGTCGCCCTGAGTTGCGATCGCTCGGCCTCCGTCGCGCACGATCGCATCGACAACCTCGTCGGCGCCGGCTCGATCGCGCGAGTAGTTGACTGCGACGGGCGTGCCGCTGCGCGCAATCAGTTTTGCGATCGCCGCGCCGATTCCGCGGCTGGCCCCGGTCACGATTAGCCATCCATTTGCAGGATTCATCTGCGATGAATTCTAACGTCCCGCCCGATGCGCATGCTAATCTCGGCGGCAGCGCGCTTTAGGCGCGCGTATAAAAGATGTTCGACCTAAGCGGCAAGACAGCACTCGTCACCGGCGGAACCCGCGGACTCGGCAAGGCGATTGCCACTATCCTCGCGAAAAATGGCGTCTCGGTCGCGCTCAACTATCGGCGCGATGATGACAGCGCGAAGGCGGCGCTCGAGGACGTTCGCGCGATCGCGCCCGATGCGATGCTGGTCAAGGCCGATCTCGCGGACGATGGCGCAGTACGCACGATGGTCGCCGAAGTGGCGGCGCGAATGGGAAAAATCGACCTGCTGATTGCGAACGCGGCTGCCACCGCATTCAAGCCGCTGCTCGAGGCCAAGCCGCATCACGTCGCGCGCACCTTCGACCTCAGCGTGGGAGGATTCCTGGCCGCGGTGCAGGAATCCACGAAGCACATGGGTAAGAACGGTCGCGTCATCATGATTTCGGGTATCGATTCGGTGCGGATGCTGCCCGGTCACGGCATCCTCGGCGCGGCCAAGGCGGCGCTCGAGAGCATGGTGCGCGACCTCGCATTCGAGCTGGGGCCGCGCGAAATCACCGTCAACGGTGTCAACGTGGGCTACATGGATACCGCTTCGTCGCGGTTTTACTTCGGCGCGGAGTTCGAGACGATGACGCAGCGGTCGGCCTCGCGATGCGCGCTGAAGCGGCCGCCGACGCTGGAGGAAATCGCGTCGGTGGTGTGCCTGCTATGTATGCCGGAAACGAGTTATCTAACCGGACAGACCATCATGGTGGACGGCGGCCTGTCGTTGGGATTTCCCCTCGCACCCTGAGTAAATGCGAGTGGCGGCGATTCGGAAGACGGAAGAAACCGCAAGGACCGTTGCTATCGTCAGGCGACGCGGCTTCGCACCTCGGGCGCCTGAATTCCCAGTTCCGCAAGATCGCCCTGGTTACCGGAATTCAACTCGACATCTAACCAACTCATCAAAGCATCCTCGCGAAAACGCCAATCCGCGCCGAGCCGGAAGCCCGGCAGTTTGCCGCTCTTGGCCAGGCGGTACACGGTGCTGATATGGCAGCGCAAATAATCCGCCACCTCTTTCGCGGTCAAGATCCGAGACACCGCAGCCATCTTCGATCCTCCGTCTAACTCCGGGACAACTATCATTCAGTCTGGACGGTATCTTAAGTCAACCTCGGTATGCTTTGCAACCGCCTATAGCGGAATTGCACCTTATATCGGCTCGACTTCTGGTCCGTCAAACCCATCGATACTTATGAAGGTGCGATCTCTTGGTATCAAAAGGATACAAAAACTATGCTTAGATAGCAATAGATATCGTTGCAACGATGTCTCTGATATCACCGCGCGTCAACGCGTTGGCCGTGTCAGGAGCGAATTTCTTCCTATCGGGTCGCGGCTCGCCTCATGCCGAACGGCGGATGACCTGGATTTTACCCCATTTGCCGACCGCGCCCTGCCCGTGACATGAAACGCTACCCTTGGCGGGATCGATGTCCTTTTCGGTCATCAGGCCCATCGCCAGGGTGCATGCGCCCAGCTTGAATGGAACGTTGGAATAGCGGCGAACCTCCGCACCGTCGACGGCAAATGTCACTTCGTCCCTGGCGCCGTCATAGGTGATTTCGAAATGCCGCACCTGACCCGGCGAGGTCGCGTTGCGCATCTCTTCGAACAGGCAGAAAAATCGCGGTCCGCGATCGGGTGTCACCTCGGGACCGCCCGGAAACGGAAGCTTGCCGTAGACCGTCGCGATAGTGTCGTTGCCGACGAAAAAATCCAGTGCGGCGCCGGTCGAGAAATCCAGGACATTGAAGGACACGAAGCCATCGTAGAGATCGCCGGGCACGCCGCCCACGATCGTCGCGCCAAAATCGATCGCGAACGTGATCGAACCTCCCGGCGGAGGCGCGAACTGGCGCGCGCTGAAATACATATGCTTCGCGTTGTCGAGGATCTGCTGCGCGTCATGATGGCGCGTGTACGGCGCCGCGGCGACGCGCAGGAATCCATCCTGCACTATCACCACCGCGTTGGGCTCCTGATACTGCCAGAAGCTGCCGTCCGCTTGGGGAAATCCTGCCGGCAGCCAATCGCCCTCGCCGGTCACGACCGATGCGAAATTGGAATAGTCGATTACTTCTTCAGTTGGCTTCGACATAAGACAAAGCTGCACCTCACGCTATACAAATTGTTTCTTCGAGTTGAAACCGACTAGACGCGACAGAGCAACCCGCCGTCGACCGCGATCGATTCGCCGGTGACGAAGGCCGCCGCCGGTGAAACCAGGTAAAGCAGCGCTCCGCCGAGCTCCTCGGGTTTGATCAAACGATTGTCCGGCAGATACTTCATCAGGTTTTTCGAGAACTCATCCTGGTTGATGGCTGGGCTCCTGGCCTCTTCCAGCCATCCCGCTTTGATGGCGTTGACGCGGATGCCCTTGCGCGCCCATTCGAGCGCGAGCGCGCGCGTCAGGTTCAGCACTCCCGCCTGCGCCGCACAGTAGAGCGCCGCATTCGGCGCGCCGCGATCGGCGAGCACCGATGTAATGTTGACAATCACGCCGCCGCCACGCCGCAGCATCACGCGGCCACCCTCCTGACACGCCATCCACACCGTCTTGAGGTTGCCCTCGATGACTTTGGCGAAAGCGGAATCATCGGCGGCCTCGGCGGGAGCATAGAGCGGCGCGTCGAGCGCGTTGACCAGGATGTCGAGCGCGCCCAGCTCCTTCACCGCGAGTTCGGCGGTGGAACTCAAATCACCGCGGATCGAG
>JBGPMZ010000445.1:0-3405 GCA_041487255.1 Binataceae bacterium (SeqCode)
CAGGCGCAGTTCCCGCAACGCCGAAGTTCCAGGGATAATGATGACGGCGCGCAACGACCACGAGGCGCGGGTCCGGGCGGAGCGGCTCGGCATCCGCGAGTTCCTCTCCAAGCCGGTTTTTCGCAATCAACTCGCCCAGAAACTTAGAGCGCAGCTCTATCCCGAACCCAACGAGCACTCAATCCAGGGCGAGCCGCGAAGTTCGCTCCGCTCCTATGTGTCGTTTCGCAATGCCGTACACGATCGCGTATGGAGCGAGAACTGGTCCGATCGCTTCATGCGTCCCGGATTGTTGCTGATCGCCCTGTTTGAGCTCGCGAGTATCGCGAATGCCGCATTTTTTTCCTCTGCGGTGAGCATGCGCCACTTGCCGTTCGAGAAATTCGAAGCAATCGCCGCCGTCGCATGCGTCGCATTCATCTGGTCTTCGCGCTTCAAAACCCGATGGCGCGAAGCTGCGCTCGCCTTCGCCTTTGTGATTCTGATGGCCGCGAGCCTGCTCAGCATGGCCACCGATCAAAGCGATCCTCTAATGATGGCGATGATCCTGCTTCTGCTGGGAGCGGGAGCGCTGATTCCGTGGAATGCCAAATGGCAGATTGGTCTCACGCTGCTCTGCCTCGCATGGTTCATGAGCACGCCGCTGTGGCTGCCTGACGCGAGGCATGTGGGGATGGATCGCTGGTTGGCATTTCTCGCCGCGGCTGGCCTCGCGCAAGTCGGAATCGCGCGCAACGAGTATCAGCGCCGGCAATTCGAGTCCCGAATCGTCTTTGCCGACGGCACGCCGGAAATCTGATTGATCTCTGATTTGGTTGCTCGTTCACGCCGTCAGGATGTACCTCTAGCTGCGTGAATAGTGCGAGCAATTCCGCCCGCCTTCTTGGAATATTGGCCGCGGCAATGGTCGGTCTTCGATCGGCAACCGTGCCGGCCGCCGAGGTTCCGCTCGCGTCTTCGCTGCCATTCCAGCAGGTGATCCTGATGAGCGCGACCCCATCGCTAGGACCACTCATCCCCTTCATCGGCGACGGCACGGCTCATCTGGCGTATGAGCTTTACCTTTCGAATTACAACCGAAAGCCGGTGCGGGTGGTCGCGTTGCGAATTAGCGGCTCCGGCGGTGACGTCTTCGAGAAAACCGTCGAAGGCAATGCCCTCAAGGGGTTGTACATCGCGGCGGGATCGGCGGATCGCGAAAAGCCACAGGATCCGGTGCTGGCGCCGGGCGCTACCGGCATCATCTACATCTTCCTCGATTTCGCATCGCGCGAGGCGCCAGCCAGGCTGAGCAATACGTTAGTCGTGGAGGTCGATGGCGATGTGAGCAATGCGCAGTTGATTCCGCTCGATGCGTTGGAGGTGCAGGCGCCCAGCACCGCGCCCACCGTCGATGCTCCATTCGCCGGCGATCGATGGCAGGCTGCCAACGGACCCTCCAACACCTCGCTGCATCGACGCGCGGTTATCGTTCTGAATGGCAAGGCCAAATCCCCGGAGCGCTACGCGATCGATTGGATCAAGCTGGGTGACGATGGCAACACCTTCACCGGCGACGAGCATCAGAATGCAAGCTATCACGCGTATGATGTGCCGATCACGGCCGTCGCGGATGGCCGAGCGGTAAACGTCCTCGATGGAATTCCCGAGAACACTCCGCATCGCGAGCAGATGGCGATTACAATGACCCCCGCCAGCGCGCCCGGAAACAACATCGTCGAGGATATCGGCGGCGGACGTTACGTGGGCTATGCCCATTTCCGCCCCGGCACGATTGCGGTCAAGACCGGCGATACGATTCATCGAGGGCAGGTGCTGGGCAAGCTAGGCAACAGCGGTAACTCGACCGAGCCGCATCTTCACATCCAGATCTGCGATGGGCCATCGTTCCTCGAATGCAACGGACTTCCTATGCAGTTCAAGGCCATGACGCTGAGCAAGTACCACGTCGAGAAGAAGGGTGAGACGCCGATTAGGCTGTCGATCGATGGCGCTCCCCGCGCCATCACGGGTGCGGAACCGATGGAAGACGAGTTGGTGACGTTCCCCGGAAGGTAGGCGCAGCTGCTGGGCGCGAGAAGCCGTTCCGCTTCATGTGCAATTGCGATACTAGAAGTCTCAGGTTCCTGGGCTGCCCCGAGGTGGAAAATGATCGAGAAGAGCCCGTTCGGAAAAACCGGTCATCAGAGCACGCGGGTGATTTTCGGCGCCGCTGCGCTCGGCGGGATGAAGCAGGACAAGGCCGATCAGGTACTCGCCCTTCTGCTCGAGTTCGGCATCAACCACATCGACACCGCCGCTGCTTATGGCGATTCGGAATTGCGCATCGGGCCGTGGATGCGCGAGCATCGCCAGCGCTTCTTCCTCGCCACCAAGACCGGCGATCGCACCTATGAGGGCGCGCGCAGCAGCCTTCACCGATCGCTCGAGCGGCTGCGCGTCGATCAGGTTGACCTGATC
Organism: Binataceae bacterium (SeqCode); assembly: GCA_041487255.1. Lineage (GTDB taxonomy): Bacteria > Desulfobacterota > Binatia > Binatales > Binataceae > DATGKG01. Next base: position 2,461 of record JBGPMZ010000445.1, read on the forward strand.
CAACTGCACAATCTCGTCGACGAAAAAGAATGGCAAACTGCGCTCGGTCCACGCGGCGCACTCGAGGCGCTGGTCGAGGCGCGCGCCAAGGGTCTGGTGCGGTTCATCGGCGTGACCGGTCACGGCACCCAGGTCGCCGCGATGCATCGCCGTAGCCTGGAACGGTTCGCTTTCGATTCGGTGCTGTTTCCCTACAACTTCACGATGCTGGGAATTGCGCAGTACCGCGCTGAGGCCGAGGCGCTGCTCAAAATGTGCAATGAGCGAGGCGTCGCGACGCAGACCATCAAGTCGGTGGCGCGCCGCCGCTGGCAGAATGATAACGAGCGCAAGTTCAGTTGGTACGAGCCGCTGCGCGATCGCGACGCGATCCGGCGGGCCGCGCATTTCGTGCTGAGCCGCCCGGGGTTGTTCCTCAACAGCTCGAGCGACGCGACGATCATGCGGGCCACCCTCGAAGCGGCAAGCGAAACCGCGAGCGAACCGGCGCGCGCCGAGCTGGAAGCCGACATCGCTCATTACGCGATGGAGCCGCTGTTCATTCCGGGAGTGTCGGATAGCATCTAGCGCCCCAAATAGGGCGGAGGAACCGGTCAAATGACTTTTCGCGAACTCAATCGGGGCAAGTGCAAAACTTATCTCGCGATTTCGGAAGCGACCCGCAAGGCCGCCATCATCGATCCGTTGCGCGACAAGGTCGAGCGCTACCTCGCCGTGCTCGCGTATCACGGATGGCACCTTGAATTGATCATCGACACCCACACCCACGCCGATCATCGCAGCGGCGCGATGGAGCTGGGCGAACTCGCCGGGGCGCCGGTCGCGATGCATACTCTGGCGCCTGCGCCGCACGTCGCTATTCAAGTCGAAGACGGCCAGCCGCTGAAGGTAGGCGACGAGGAACTCGTCGTCCTTCATACGCCGGGGCATACGCGAGATTCGATA
>JBGPMZ010000446.1:0-3405 GCA_041487255.1 Binataceae bacterium (SeqCode)
CACGAGGCGGTCAAGGCCCACAGCATCGAGGTGTTCCGCCTCGCAGCCGCGTTCGAATCCGAACTGTGGGAACTCGATCCCGCCGGACAGACCGAGATGCTCAAGGCCGCCGGCCTCGATGCGCCCGCGCGCGATCGGCTTATCGCGGCGCTCTATCATCATCTGGGCTTGATGACCTTCTACACCGCGGGCGAGCCGGAGGCGCACGGATGGTCGCTGGAGCGCGGGGCGTCGGCTCTCGATGCGGCCGCGAAGATCCACACCGACATCGCGCGCGGATTCATCCGCGCCGAGGTGGTGAGCTACGAGGATTTCGCGCAGCTCAAGTCAGACGCGAAGGTGAAGGAGGCGGGCAAGTTGCGGCTCGAGGGGCGCGACTACGTGATGCGCGACGGCGACATCATCCACATCAGATTCAAGATTTGAGCGCCCTCAGATTCAAGATTTAGCCGCGGTCATCGCAAGATTGTTCGGGGTCATCCGTCCTTAGGGGTAGGCGAAGCGCGACAACAGGCATCTTGTGCGCAAACGTGGCGCGGCCTGAGAATGGATTTTGGGGCATCCGATGCAGGGCCGGTTTCTGCAAACATGACGGTGGAATCGTTCCAGCAATTCCACCGCGACCATCGCCGCGCCATCGAGCGGCTGTATCAACAGAGTGGCGCGGAGAAATGGACTTTGCCCGAGGATTCGTTCGCAGACGTCCTCTACCGCAGCTACGCGCGCCGCCAGGACAGCGGTCCGGATTGCACTTCAGCGGACCAGATTGACGCATTCCTCGACTCCCTGTTTGTCGAGGACCTCGCCCTGGCGGCGGCGTGCCGCGACGGCAACGAGAACGCCTGGCGCCAGGTCCTCGCAAGCTATCGCCCGGTGGCCGAAGGGGCCGCGCGCGCGCTGATCTCCGATGCCTCAGCCGCGCGCGAGCTGGCCGATTCGCTGTATGCCGATCTCTACGGGCTGCGGCAAAACAATGGCGCGCGCAACTCGCCGCTCGATCGCTATCACGGCCGAAGCCCGCTCTCGGCGTGGCTACGAACCGTGATCGCGCGACGTGCAGCCGATATGTGGCGCGCGACCAAAATTCATGAGCCGCTGGACGAGGCTGCCGAGCGCTCGCTGAACCGCGCCGCGCGCGAGCCGCAGGCGCCGCACGATCCGCAGCGCGGACGCTACCTGTCGGTGCTATGCGAATCGCTCAAGTGCACCATTGCAAAACTTCCGCCTTCGGACCGTCTTAGGATCTCTTACTATTACCTGCAGGGGCTGACTTTGGCGCAGATCGGCTCTCTCATGGGCGAACACGAATCGACAATCTCGCGCAAGCTGGCGCAGACCCGCAACCGCATTCGAGAAAACGTCGAAAGAAATCTCCGTGACGAGCACCACCTGAGCGCCGACCAGATCAGCGCGTGCTTCGAATACGCAACCGAGGACTGGCCGTTCAACCTGGCGGAAGTCCTGGCCCAGGCTAAGTGATGGCGACGCGAGGCAACGGCAAAGATTCCTTTGACGCGCTGATCGCGCGAGGACTCGCTATGAGTATCACCGATTCGGAAAGCGGATGCCCCGATGCCGACGTGCTCGCGGCTTTCGCATCGCACGCGCTGGCGGCCGCGGAACACGGCCACTGGGAATCGCACCTCGCGGGATGCTGGTTGTGCCAGCGCGACGTCGCGGCACTCGCGCGCACCGGCCTGTCCATCGATCGCGTCGGTGATCGCGCGGCCCAGGCGGCCACCATTGCGGCGATCAGCGAGGACGACGAATCGACCTACCACGCGATTCGCAAATCGACCAGCGAAATCATCGAGGCCATCCGCAGCGGGATGCGCTTCGTGCTCGGCCCCTTTCCACTATCCGTCACCATCCACGTCGCGCTCATCCTGTTTCTCGTCATAACCGTGCATGAGCAGCGCGGACGCGAACTGATTATGGTCAACCTCGAGGCCGGTGGTGGTGGAGGTGGCGGCAGCGAGATGAACGACCTCGACATGCCCGAAGTGCCGATGCCCGATACCGCGCCACAGCAGATGGAGCAGCCTACCGCGGTTGATACCACGCAGGCAGTCGGGCTCGCGAATGATTACGTGCGCGCCGCGGGTGGCGGCGGTATCGGCATCGGACGCGGCGGCGGCGTCGGCTCGGGCTATGGTAAGGGCCTCGGCGCCGGATTCGGCGGCTTCATCGGCGAGCTGCGCAGGAAAGGCCTCGACGTGGTGATCGTGGTCGACGGCACCGGCTCGATGCAACTAATCATCGACGACGTGAAAGCAAAGATGGGCCAGCTGGTTCACGCGATTCATCGCCTGGTGCCGATCGCGCGGGTCGGAATTGTGGTGTTCGGCGGCAAGGGCAAGAAGATGGAAATCCAGCCGCTCACACTAAACCCGCAGAAGCTGGTCGAGTTTCTCAGCAACCTTCACGCGGAAGGCGGCGACGAATGGGAGGAAGATCTCGCCGGCGGGGTCAATACCGCGATCCGCGAGATGGATTGGAAGCCCTACGCCAAGAAGGTGATCGTGCTGGTGGGCGATTCGCCGCCGAAGAAAGACGACTTCCAGCCGCTGATCGCGGAGATCCATCAGTTCAGGACCAACAACGGAACTTTCAATACCGTCGATGTCGCGGCGGAAGAACATGAGCGCTTCGAGCGTGAGTTCTGGCTCAAGGTCCATCGCGAAGAGCCGCCGAAGATCTCGCCGCTGCCGCAGTTTTATCAGCAGACCCGCGCCTCCTATAAGGTCCTTGCCAATGCCGGTGGGGGTGCGATGCGCAGTCTGAGCAAGGACTCGCACATCAATCAGCAAGTACTGGTGCTGGCGTTTGGGGAGCAATGGCAGGGTCAGGTCGCAGCATTCGGCCGCGGCATCACCAGCAGCGGCAACCAATAAGCCGAAGAAAGTACTCGAGGCAGGGAATTGTGCGCAGAGCGTGGTTGGGAGTAGCTTCATGTAGGCAATTTGCTACATCCTATGAAGACAATTCCTCAGCGCGAGCTTCGTAACCGTGTAAGCGCGGTGTTGCGCGAAGTTGAAGCCGGCGAACGCATGCGTATTACCGTCGATGGGCGACCGGTCGCGGACCTGGTTCCAGTTGAGGCCACGCGGCGAACTTTTGTGCCTAGGGATGCCGTCACGATGCTGTTGCGTCGATCCTCCTTGGATCGCAAGTTTGCACACGACATCTCGCCCATAAGTGCGACCATCGACGAACTCTGACGATGGCGGCCACGCGATCCGATCGCCAAGGCCTCCTCGATACTTCTGTTTTCATTGCGAGGGAAGTGGGGCGGCCATTGGGCGAGTTGCCGGAAACCGCAGCGGTCTCCGTGGTGACCATCGCAGAACTGCATCTTGGCGTTTTGATGGCGCATAGTGTCAGCGTGCGAGCTCGTCGCTTGCG
>JBGPMZ010000447.1:0-3391 GCA_041487255.1 Binataceae bacterium (SeqCode)
GCACGCTATGAGTTCAACAAAATAATTACCGTCGCGCCACAAGAGAGGCACATCGATTGCTTTCTGGCACAGCATGGCGCGCGATTGGCGCCGTTCCCCATACTGTCACCGGGTCTTTCCCCCCCAAAGGCCCGGTGACAACCCCTCCCCAGTAGGCCACCTCGCCCTCGTGGTTGTCCTTAAACCAGGTTCCCCGTCGCGAAGACCGCGCGGCGCTGAGCATCCAACGCCGGGACGTTGCTGACCTGGATAATGGGATACCAAAGCGGTGGGGCCCATCGTATAGATGGTCGTCGAGGAGATCGGCCCATGCCATACGCGCAATCGTCGGGAGCAAAACTCTACTTCGAGGAGACCGGAAGCGGCCACCCGATCATTTTCGTGCACGAGTTCGGCGCCGACCATCGCGAATGGGAAACCCAGGTGCGATGGTTCTCGCGCAACTATCGATGCATCACCTTCAATGCGCGCGGCTATCCTCCCTCGGACGTTCCCGAAGATGACGCATCCTACGGGCAGGATCACGCGACCGATGACATCGCGGCGGTGCTCAAGCATCTCGCGATTGCGCGGGCGCACGTGGTGGGCCTCAGCATGGGCGCGTTCGCGACGCTCCACTTCGGCATGCGATATCCGCAGCTGGCGACCTCGTTGGTGGTCGCGGGATGCGGCTCGGGGGCGCCGAAATCGGAACGCGAAATTTTCCGCCAGCAATGCGATGCGACCGCCGAGCGCTTTCTAAAGGAGGGTTCCGCGCCACTCGCCCGAGCGCTTGGGCTCGGACCCACACGCGTGCAGCTCCAGAACAAGGATCCCCGCGGATGGGAGGAGTTCGTGCGGCATTTGAGCGAGCACTCGCCGAAGGGTTCAGCGCTCACGTTGCGCAACTATCAGGCGCTGCGTCCCTCGCTCTACGATTTGGAGGCTGAACTGGCCAAAGTGGCGGTTCCGCTTCTGCTCGTCGTCGGCGATGAGGATGATCCGTGCCTCGACGCCAACCTTTTCCTCAAGCGCACGATTCCGAGCGCGGGCTTGTGGATGGTGCCGCGAACCGGCCATGCGGTGAACCTCGAGGAGCCCGACGCCTTCAATCGCGCGGTGCAGGACTTCTTCGGGATCGTCGAACGCGGCAAGTGGACGCCGCGCGATCCTCGCACCCACGCTGCCGGTTCGCTCATCGGCTCTCGAACGCGCGGCTGATGCGTCAGCCCTGCGCCGGGGGAATCGCGACGCCTTCCTGCTCGCAGGTGTTCGCGATATCCGAGACCGTTGCCCGCTGCAGGTCGCGCGTGTAACGCAGATCGTCGAACGCGGTGCCGCGATGCATCGTGCATCTGTCATCCCACATCACCAGGTCGTGCAGGCGCCATCGATGCGTGTAGACAAACCGCCGCTGCGTCGCGTGCGCGATCAGCTCATCGACCAGCGCGTTGCTTTCCTCGGCGGGCATGCCGAACACGCGCCCGATGTGCGACGCGAGGTACAGCGACTTGCGTCCATTTTCGGGAATCGTGCGCACCATCACTTGCGGCACCGGAGGCAACTCCTTGCGCTCCGCTTCCGAGAAGTTGGTGAACCCGGTGCGCCGCCGCGAATACGCCAGCGCATGCTCCGCGACCAAGCCCTCGAGCTGGCGCTTCATGCTATCGGGCAGGGCATCATATGCGGCGCGCAGATCGGCAAATTCGGTGTGGCCGCCAATCGGCGCGATGCTGCGCGCATACAGTAATGACGCGCGTGCGGGCAGATATTTGAACGAGCTGTCGGTATGCCACAGGCGATTTCCGAGTTGGAGTCCGCGCACCTTGCTGTTCTCGCCCCAGATTTCGCCGCGATGGTTGAGGTTCGAAACATCGACGAGTTCAGGCCGCAGGCGCAACTTCGCCTCGGGGCGATACGCGCCGATGGTCGGCTCGATCGGTCCGATATGGCGCGCGAACGCGAGGTGCTGTTCTTCGGTGAGATTCTGATCGGGGAAAATCAGCACCGCATACTCCCAGAACGCCTGCTTGATCTCCGCGACGTCCTCGGCATCGAGCGGCTGCGAAAGATCGACTCCGACTTCGGCGGCGAAGTGTGGGGTGATTGGATAGACCGTGATCGCCATGATGCGGCGTTTCTAGAGCGACTTGATCTCGCGCAGCACCGGCGCGAGGTATTCGCGAAAGTGCAGCGGGTCCTCGCTCATCGGAAAATGCCCGAGACCCTTCATCGTCGTATACTTCGCTCCCTTGATGCGCCTAGCGAGTTCTTCCGACATCTCCGGCGTGCTGGCCCAGTCGTACTCGCCGGTCAAAAGATAGAGCGGGGTGCGCGTCGCATCGATTTTCTCGGCGGTCTGCGTCAGGTCGTGATCGATTGAGTAGTAATAGAGGTCGCCTTTGAAAACCGCAGGCGCGCCCTGGCTGTAGCACCACGCGGTTTCGCGCCGATACTTCTCGGGGCTGGTCGGCGACATCAGGCCGTACATCGCGCTCGCCTTGTACTCGTTGCTGACGCGCGGATGCGACCACTGATCGTCGAAACCGCCGGGCGTGACGATTCCAGCCTCGAGTCCGATGATCGCGCGGAACTTCTCGGGGTGATGCATCGCGAGGTCGGTGGCCAGATGACCGCCGATCGAACTGCCCATATACACCGGGCGTTCGAGGCTGAGCTCGCGTGCGAGCGTAGTTACGAACTTCAGCAGAAAATCTTTCGTGAGCTTGTATTCGCTGCGCCACCACTCGACACCGGTCGGCGGCACCGATTTGGCGTGGTAGGGCAGGTCGTACGCGATCATGCGGAAGTCGCGCTGCAACTCGGCGTCCTCGAGCAGATGCCGCCATTGCCGCCCATCCGCGCCCGCGGTGTGTTGCAGCAGCATCGGAATTCCGCGCCCCGCTTCCTCGAAGTAGACGCGATACTCGACGCCGTCGATGCTCAAATAAATGTAGCGGCCAATTGCGGTATCGAAACGTGGCATCTTGAACTCCTCGCTTACGCGGCTTCGCGCATCAGTTCGAATAGTCTGCAGGTCGCGCGATAGTAGGGGTTGAAGCCGAGCAGGTCGCCTTCAAGCTTGAAACCCTGGCGTGTAATTGCCGCCATCAAATCCTGATAGAAGGGCTTTGGGATGGGCTTGAGAAGCTCGCGCCAATCGCTTTCCGGCGCCGAGATCTTCACGTCCCATTTCGCCGCGTCGGCTTGGGAAAATTCGCCGATGCGTCCGTCGCGCATGCGCACGAGGTAGGAATCGGCGCCAACCTCGAGCCGAAGGTCAGCGTTCCAGAGCCGTGCGGCCAGCTTGAATTCGCCGTCGGAGTTGGCCGCCGCGGCGATCGCGTTCGTGTCGAATAGTGGCATGGATTGATCCTCAACTCGCTCGGGTGAGACGAATCAACTCTGCGGC
>JBGPMZ010000448.1:0-3391 GCA_041487255.1 Binataceae bacterium (SeqCode)
AAACGATGCCGTTCCAAGCAACGCAATTGCTGTCGCGCCGCGACGTGTTTGCTGATTCATCGAAAGTCTCCCCTACCGGTTCCGCGCAAATTTTGTTGTTCGTGTTGACTACGTTTTCTTGTTCTTGATCGTCGTAGACAAAAATCAAACGCCAACGAACATAGTTTCCGCACATCTCACTTTGGTTTCGCGCATCCCTCTCAACGACGCATGTAACCGGACGCGCAACGCAAAATTTGGCGTGACCGACTTTTGATCTCTCGCCATACCCCGCCGCCGCGCTAACCGTATCGCAGCCAACGCGTTCGCGAATTACGGGGTTGTGTTCCAGAGTGTGTAAATATTCCAGCTTTATGTAATGTGGTCCCTCGGAATCACAATCGACCGAATGGAACTTTGAAGTCAGGAGCGTTGACGGTGTCCAAAGTATTTCCGTCACATGTCCAACGTGGCCACATTTCTGCAGACGCGGAAATTTGCACGCAAGGATTTGCCATCGCCGTTGGTTCGGCGCTCGCATGAACCGAGCCAGCGAGAAGCGTCAAGATTTTGCCATTCCCTTCGGACAAGTGCGGTGATAATTCTTAATTGCGGTGCGGCCTCCCAGTGCTGTACCGTTGCTCCCCCCGGAGCATTTCTTTGGCCGGCCCCAACCGAAGGACCGGCCAATTTTTTATGGCGCGGATTGCGAAGAATAAAGTCCGGCGGTTCGCCGCACTTCGCCGAGTACGCGCGGGAAGCGAAGTCGAATGTCGAACCGTTCTATGCCGAAAGGTTAGTCGTTCGCGTTTCTAACTGAAGCGCGTTGGCTTCACTCGACTGGAAACCGTAACGTCACACGCAAGCCGGGCCCATTGTCGGAAAGTTCGACCGCCGCGCGATGAAGCGTAGCTATCGCGGCGACAAGTGCGAGGCCAAGACCATTTCCAGGTGTCTGTCGGCTGGCTCCGAGGCGGTAGAAACGGCGGAACACATTTTCTCGCTCCTCGCAAGGAATTCCAGGCCCTGAGTCCAGAATTCGAACTACGGCTTCCGTGTCCTCCGCAACAAGTTGAACGGCTATGCGCGTGCCCGGCTGCGTGTGACGAATTGCATTCTCGATCAGATTTGAAAACATCTGGAGCAGCAAAAGGCGATCGCCCTCGATCATCAAGCTGGACATCGGGAGCGCGTTTAAATGTTGACCGTTATCTTCTGCAACCGGTGCGTAGATATCGCCAACTTCGCGTAGCAAGTGCGCCAGATCGAGAGCCGCGAAATTGGCTAGGCGTGTCCCCTTCTCGATCTCTGAAATTCTAAGCAGAGCCGAGAAAATTCCAAGTATCTTGTCAGAATCGAGGATTGCGCGATCGACCGCTTCCGCGTAGTCGTCTGGCGTTTCCGCCTTTAGCCGCGCGGTTTCCAGTTTTTGACGCAGACGAGTGAGCGGGGTGCGAAGGTCGTGGGCGATATCGTTTGAAACTTGCTGCAGGCTCTCCATCAACGCGGCGATACGGTCAAGCATTTCATTTATGGCGGAAGCAAGACGATCCAGCTCGTCGGATGTTCCGCGCGTCGGAATGCGGCTGTCGAACCGGCCGGCCATAATCGCGCGGCAAGTCCGCGTAATTGCGTCGATGCGCCCGAGGAACGCATAACTAAGAAGTACCCCGCCCCCGATGGCGAGCGCCAGCGTTACTCCCATGATCCATCCGAATGCGCGCAAACTCCGTTCATTGGCCTCGGTGACTTGAAAGGTATCTTCCCCCACAAACAGGTAAACGGCATCGGAGAGGAAAAGACCTCGACCTAAGATGACGTGCTCGGCTTGTTCTTCGGGATCGGTTTCGAGGACGATCGGCGAGGGTATTCGGGCAAGACCAGGCGACGGTGGAATTGGGTCGAGGTTACCTGCCAGCTTTTCTCCGCTCTTGGTCTCCAGAAGAAAAAAATCTGAATATCCGGGTGTGGCTATGCGCCGCTCAACGATTTCGTGAGCTTCTGAGAGACCTTCCTTCTTGTAGGCGGCGGTAATCGAGGAAATATCAGCATCGACGGAGGCAAGAAGCTGGACGGTAAGGGCGTCTTGCGCGTTCCAATACAGTGCGCCAATCAAGATGGCGGCCGATCCCGTGAAAAGCACGGCGAAGAGGGCGGCAAGCCGGAAACTCTCCGTGTGAAATATTCTAGTCCGGCGCACGAACTGAATATCCGGCGCCTCGCACGGTGCGGATGACGTCTATCGGCGAATCCCGATTGATTTTCATCCGCAAACGGCTGATGTGGCTCTCGACCACACTTGTTTCTGAGCCAAAATGGATATCCCAGACATTCTCCATCAGCATGGTGCGGGTAACCACATGACCCACGTGGCGGAGTAAATATTCAAGGAGCTTGAACTCTCGCGGCAGGAGGTCGACGGGATGGCCGGCGCGCGTCACCGTACGCTTCAAAAGGTCCATGTCCAGGTCGGCGACGCGCAAATGTGTCACCTCCGCGCACCCAATCGCTGGCCGACGGCTCAATGCTCGTACGCGCGCGAGCAATTCGACCAAGGCGAACGGCTTGACGAGATAGTCGTCGCCGCCGGAATCGAATCCTGCGATGCGATCGTCTATTCCGCCCAGAGCCGTTAGATAAAGAACCGGCGTCGATGCTCCGGTAGCGCGAAGCGCCTTCACAAGCGAGAGCCCGTCGAGTTCGGGCAACATCCTGTCCAGAACAATGACGCTGTGAGATTGTTCAATTGCGATGGACAATCCGCGCCGGCCGTCCGCGGCGTGATCGACTGCGTAGCCGTGTTCGCGCAAGCCGCAAACAACATAGTCGGCCATTTCATCGTCGTCTTCGACCAAGAGGATTTTCAATGGCGTCCCATGAGGCGTTTTGCTCGCCAGGGCCTAACTTCAACACCGCACCACTCGACTGTCCATATTAAAATCACGAGATCGCCGAACGAAATGGCTTCAATTACTTGGCGCGTGGCGGAACTGAGAGCTGGTCAGCCGCTCCATGAATGGTGCCGCCGATCTATGGAATGATCAGGTGGGTGGCTAGGCAAAGGTTAGCTAATTTCCCAATCGACATCGCCGCGCAGATCGGCGGCGATGCCGCTTAGGGCCACATCCAGATGGTCGCGCGTGCCGCGTCGCGGCAGGCGAAAGACGAACTCGATCCGCTTCTTTTCGAGGGATCGGTGTTCGGCGATGATCCTGCAGCGATGAACCTTCAACAGCTCACGATAGGCGGCGGCGCAGTCCGCGGCACGATCCTTCGGTAGTCCTTCTATCCTGATGCGGCAGGCGGGATTGGTGTCGAAGAAGTAGATCAACGCGAATGCGAACAGCGTGGCCATGACCGCGAAGAGCAGCAGGCCGAGGCCGGCGATTAGTCCCGCCAACGTGACCGTGAT
>JBGPMZ010000449.1:0-3376 GCA_041487255.1 Binataceae bacterium (SeqCode)
AATGTTGCGAAGGCCCACCTCGTCGGTCTCTCGATGGGAGGTCTGATCGCATTCGATTTTCATGCGAGCCATCCCGATCGCGTCGCGACGCTTACCATCTGCGATTCGATGCCGGGCATGGCCGGCATCAGCATCGAAGCGCGCCGCGAATTTATCCGGATTCGGCAAGAACCTCTGTTGAACGGAAAGGAGCCGCGCGACATCGCACCCATCGTCGCGAAAACGCTGATCGGAAAGTCTGCGAAGCCCGGATCATTTGAGCGTCTGGTTGCGAGCATGTCCGCGCTGCACAAAGGCGCCTATATCAAGACCATCGAAACCACGACGAACTATTCGAGGAAGCTTGAGCTGGAGAACATCCGCGTCCCGACCCATATCGTGGTGGGCGATGAGGACACGCTGACACCACCCGCGCTGTCGCAATCGATGGCGGCCAGGATTCCGGGGGCGCGCCTCACCATAATCAAAGGCGCGGGACACCTCAGCAACATCGAGCAGCCCGAGGCGTTCAACGAGGCAGTGCCGGCGTTTCTGCTCGAACATCGCGAAGGAGCCGTCTGAAGTGGCCCAGGACTTCACGCAAGACCCGCGCGTTTACTTGGCCGCCGAACGAACCTTCCTCGCATGGATTCGCACCGGCCTCGCGCTGATGGGATTCGGATTCGTGGTGGCGAGGTTCGGCCTCTTCCTTCGCGAGCTTTCCACCACGCGTCCCGACCTCCACCTCAAGTCGTCGGGATTCTCCACCGGCGCCGGCACTGCGCTCATCTTGATCGGCGTGCTCATGAACCTCACTTCAGCGGTCCGCCATGTACAACTGGTGGGTGAGTTGAAGCGCGGCGACGGCACGATCGCGCGACCTTCTTACCCTGCGATTGCGGTGGCAGTCGTCCTCGCGATGATAGGCGCCGCGATGGTCGTCTACATGTTCGTGATGTCGTAGCTGGCGCAACTCCGGGGGATGCGGCGGCCCGGGCTTGTCCCGGAATACCGCGTCAAGTTTTTGGCACTACCGATTGGGCGCGGGGCGGAGATGTCATGCTGGCGGGCTTCTGAAGGCGATTTATCCATCTCAAGCGGCTAATCGTTGCTCAATCCATCGGCATAGCGATTGCGTGATCTGCCACTTCCATGGCGGAAAGACTATCTCGAGATGACGGATCTGAGCGAAGAAGGTTCCGGCAGAAGCGCGACGATATGGCCGCCGTCACTGACGAGGCTAGCGGGCAAAACATCAGCATGATTGTGCCTGCGGGCCACCGAGCGAGCTCGAGATTCTGCTGGTCGAGGACAATCCGGGAGATGCGCGCCTCACGCGCGAGGCGCGCACGGACGGAAACTTCGCGACCTGCCTCAACGTGGTGAACGATGGAGTCTCGACGCCGATCGATCTCGCGCAGTTGGTCGGCGTGGTTAGAGGCATCGAGGACTTCCGGCTGTCGATCGTGAACCTGCCTTCGAGGCCGGACGCGAATGCCCAATGAAGCGCTCCAGGTTCTGTTGATCGAAGACAACCCGGGCGACATCCGGCTGGTCAAAGAGGCATTGTCCGATACGCGGTTCGCGCGCTGGCAGCTTAGCTGCCGCCACACCGTCTCAGAGGGCCTCGAGCTCATCGCTCAGGGAAATGTTGCCGCGGTGCTGCTCGATCTCACTCTCCAGGATTGCACCGCAGAGGAGACAATCGCGCGGGTTCATCGCGCGGCGCCCCGGATGCCGATCGTGGTATTGACCGGCCTCGACGACGAAGCGATCTCGCGCGATGCGGTGAAAGCCGGCGCCCAGGACTACCTGGTGAAGGGCCTTCTCGACGGTGAGATGCTGAGTCGGTCGTTGTTTTATGCGATCGAGCGTGCGCGCTTCCGCTACGAACTGGAGCGCGCGCGCGACGACGCCTTGCAGGCCGCCAAGCTTAAATCCGAATTCCTCGCCATCATCAGTCATGAGATGCGCACGCCGATGAACGCGATCATCGGACCCGTGGAACTCCTCATCGACACTCGGCTCGACCAGGAGCAGGCCGAGCTCGCCAGGACCGCGCTGACCGGATCGCGCGCAATGCTGACGCTAATCGACGACATCCTCGACTATTCGCGGCTGGCCAGTGGCGAACTGCGGCTGAGAGAAGTTGCGTTTGACCTCGGCGAGACGATCGCCGTCGTCCTCGGTGAATTTGCGGAGTCGGCCGACGAAAAAGGCCTCGCGCTTAGAGTCAGCGATGAAACCGCGCATCCACTGCTCCTGGCGGGAGATCCGGCGCGCTTGAGCCAGGTACTGGTGAACCTGATTGGGAATGCGATCAAGTTCACCGACCACGGCGAGGTATCGGTCACGGTGACGTGCGAGTCGGAGACCGCGGTGGAGGCGAACCTGCGCTTCAGCGTTGCCGATAGCGGAATCGGCATCGCCAAGGATGCAGAAAAGGGACTGTTCGCGCCGTTCCATAAGGCCGACGGCTCCAGCACTCGAAAGCACGGCGGCTCCGGGCTGGGCCTCGCGATCGCGGCTCAGATCGTGGAGCAGATGGGCGGCGAAATCGGCGTCGATAGCACGCCTGGAAAGGGTGCGACATTCTGGCTTACCGCGCGAATGCGCAAGGCGCCGGCCTCGATGCTCAAGCTCAGTATTCCGAAGAGCAGCGGCGACGCGAACCCACCTACTCGCAAAACACACTCGCGATCCGCGCGTCCGCTTGCCTGACGACTATCGCACGCTTCCCGCCGTGGCTGGAGCGATGCTTGCCGCAGTGAGCGGCGGCCCCGACGCGCTACGCCTTGGCAGGTTTTTCGGCCAGCGGTTTCACGGTTTGGCTCTCGTAGTCCTGCGTGAGCGTCGCGATGCTGTCCGCCTCCTCGGCGCGCTTGTCATCTCGAATCGCGACGATGCGCGCGAACCGCAGCGCCATTCCGCTCGCATACTGCGGGCTGCGCTGGATATCACTGTATGCGACCTCGACGACGACCTCTGGGCGCACGGTTACCGTCCCGTGAGCGTCATCGATCTTCAGCGCGAGCAGGCGCTCGGTGATCGCTTCGAACTGGGCATCGGTGAGCCCCTTGAAAGTTTTGCCGACCTCGGCGAATCCACCCCCGGCGTCGGCGCGCGCCGCAAGATGATAGTTCGAGAGCCATCCTTTGCGCCGTCCGTAGCCCCAATCCGCCGCCACGATCACCAAATCCAGCGTGCGCGCGTTCTTGATCTTGAGCCATCCGCGCCCGCGCGCTCCCGGCGTGTACTTGCTCGCGAAGGATTTCGCCACGACGCCCTCGAATCCCGCTTCAATCGCATGGCGATAAAACTCCTCGCCCTCAGCCAACGATGCGGGAAGGCTGCGGCCGACCATCTCGATGCTCGTCCGCCGTGCGATCTCGGCCAG
>JBGPMZ010000450.1:0-3372 GCA_041487255.1 Binataceae bacterium (SeqCode)
AGCATTCGGTATGGATGCGCTCGTTCCAGTCATGAAACGGCCGCGCGCTTTCCTCGCGATCGACTGCCCCGGTCCATGGGTTCTCGCGCGGCGGCTGATAGAAGTGGCCGTGAATGATTATCGAAGTCATAACCTGCTAAGCGTTGCGCGAAAGCTCATTCGAGACGTAGATGGCCGCTCCCGCACGATCGAACGTGACGCTGCCACGCCCCGACGCGAGTTGCTCGGGTGGCGATTGCGCGCCATCCTCGCCACCGAACAGCACCAGTGTCGCGCCGGTGCTGAGATTGATCGGAACATTCACCTGTTTGTCATTGAGACTGCACACAATGATAGCACGCTCGCCCGATTCGTCGCGCCGCTCGACGGTGATCCATCGTTCATTCGGATCGAACTCGACCGCGGTCAGATCCTTGCGGCAGTTCGACAGGCACCTGTGACGCTTTCGCAGCGCAAGCAGATCGCGGTGGAACTTCAGCATCTCCTGATGCTGCGGTTGCGCGAGCTGCCGCCAATCGAGCTTCGAGGTGTCGAATGCTTCTTGCGATTGCGGATCGATGAATCCCTTGTCGAGGAACGCCGCGTATTCTTTGCGCCGGCCCGCGCTGACTGCTTTTCCGAGATCGCGATCCTGAAAGTCAGTGAAGTACGTGAACGGCGTGGTGGCGCCGTACTCCTGGCCCATGAAGAACATCGGCAGGTTGGGCGCGCAAATCAGCAGCGCCGCGGCCACCTTTTCGAAGCCGCGTGAAGCCAGTGTCACCGGCCGCTTGCCCGCCAGCGCATTGGCGACCTGATCGTGATTCTGGGTTGACACTACAAATTGGCGGCCCGGGCGATCTTTCGATGAGCTGCCGTGGAAGCGCTTGCGAAACTTCGAGAACCGCCAGTCATACACGTACCCTTCCAAAATGGCCTTGCTCAAATCGCGCAGCCCTTCGTAGTCCTCAAAGTACCCATGATGATCGCCGGTGACCGCGGTGTGGAGGGAGTGATGAAACGCGTCGTTCCACTGCGCATCCATGCCCCATCCGCCCTCGGTGACGGGCCGAATCACTCGCACATCGTCGAGGTCGCTTTCCGCGATCAAAAATGCCGCGCGCCCAAGCTTGTCCGCCTCGGCATGAAAGCGCTCACTCAGTTCCGCGAGCACATGCTTCGCACCGAAGTCCAGGATGCTGTGGACCGCGTCCAGCCTGAGCGCGTCGATGTGGTATTCGATGAGCCAGTAGAGCGCGTTCTCGATCACGTAGCGGCGCATGCCGTAGCTGTACGGTCCATCATAGTTGAGCGCCTCGCCCCACGGACTCTGGTAGCGATGGGACAGGCACGGCATGAAGTCCGGCAGATAGTTTCCCTCGGGACCGAGGTGGTTGTAGACCACGTCCACGATCACCGCGAGGCCTGCGCGATGCGCCGCGTCAACCAACCGCTTCAGCCCGTCGGGGCCTCCATAGGTGGATTGCACCGCGTACGGATAGACGCCGTCGTAGCCCCAGTTGCGCGCGCCGGGAAACTGCGCGACCGGCATTAGCCCGATCGCGGTGATGCCGGCGTCGCGCAGATGGTCGAGCTTTTCGATCGCCGATGCGAAGGTCCCGGCAGTCGTGAAGGCGCCGATGTGGAATTCGTAGATCACATAGTCCTCGAGCGCGAGGCCTTTCCATCCACCGTCGCTCCACTTGAACGCGTCGGGATCGATGACTCGCGACGGCGCATGAACGCCGTCCGGCTGAAATCGCGACACCGGATCCGGGCGCTCCTTGTTTCCGTCGATGACGTACATATAGTCCGCGCCGACACCGATCTCGTTCACGGTGGACGTGAAGACTCCGTCAGACGAATCCATCGGCACCACGATTTCGCGCGGCGCTTTGATCTTCACCGACATTTCTTTGGTGAGCGGCGACCAGACGCGAAATTGCACGCCGCCGGACGGGAGCGGACGCGCGCCGAACTCGAGCCGCCATGGGGTTTCCATTTGTTTGTGTGCAGACACAGGTTTCGATGCCTCAGAAAAGCATTTCCGTTGATTTGTGGGAATGAGTCGTCGGGATGGTCGCGCCGCCGCTCATGTCCTTGAGCAAATGACCGGTGGCCGCGACCGGGTCGCGGCGCGCCGCTTGAAAAATCGGCGAGAGTTGATTTCGTTGCGCGACCTTCCAGAAGCTTAAACGGCGGGCCTGGTCGGCGAGGAGAGTTTCCAGCCGATCGAAGCTGCGCGGCTGGCCGGTTACGCCGTTGAGATCGCGAATGGATCAGCGGATACCTTTATGGGCAAACCTGACCGTAATACGCTTGGAGTTCGATGAGCCTAAAGAGCCGGAACCCAACCACCGGGGAGCGGCACCATCGCGTGAAGCGGAACGATTCAGAATTCATAGTATTCGAAATGGCCCTTCCGACAGCCAAGGTGATCAAGGTAGGGGCGGCGCGGCGCCAGCTTCTGCTCAATCGCCTCTTGGTCAAAATGTGGAAATTTAACCGAGAGAACAAGCGTGCCGTCTGACCAGCGTCAGCTCGGTGTCAACAGGACCAAACCTGACCGCTGGAAGGCAGATATCGTCAACTCGGTCGACATGTACAATGACTGGTTTATGAAGTTCGCTCCCTCCGCCTACCGCGCAACCCGAATCAAAACCACCAAGGACGTTGAATCGACCCTGACAAGGACATCGAACCTCACGGATGTAAGTGCAGCCCTATTGCGGCGAGAGCCCGGGGTACTGCCAACCTTGCGGATGTCAACGTGTCCGCCCTTGGCAGTCGACCGACTAATCGGCCTCGCTGGCGTTTCCAAAAACCTGGTGGGCCTGATGGAGAAAGGCGCGATCCCTCCCCGAATGAATCCAAGCGTGCTTGAAAAGGATCTCGCGAAGATTGGAAATATTGTTGAGCGAATGGCCGACCCCGATATTTTCGTGTGGCTGCGCCGCAGCTCGGCCGCAACAGAATCCGAGATCCATCGGGCGGCGACAATCGTCGCTGATCGTCTCTGCGGAGCGGTCGCCAATCCGATCATCCGCAACGCACAAGAGAAGCGTCAGCTGACGGCGATTGCAGGGTGGCTAAAGGCGCGTGGTTACCAACCTCTTCCGCCGAAGACTAGATTTGACGCCATGGCGCCTGGAACATTCACCTTCCACCTGAACGTACCGGTGAAGCTTGAGGGTCTAGCAACGACAATCAATATTCCAATCGACGCTGTTGTCATGGCCAAGACCGCGAAGAACCGCGATCTACCCCTTCTGATCGAGGCGAAATCGGCAGGCGACTTCACCAACGTGAACAAGCGGCGCAAAGAAGAGGCTGTGAAAATGAGCCAACTGCGCGTCACTTATGGCGCGAAGGTTCGCTTCATCCTGTTACTAT
>JBGPMZ010000451.1:0-3370 GCA_041487255.1 Binataceae bacterium (SeqCode)
CATCGCGATCGCGAACGTCACCGCAATCGCACATACCGCACGCTGGTAGCGCCCCGCCCATCGAATCGCTTCGACTGTCGCGAGCGCCAGCCACGGCAGAAATGCGACCCAATACCGCGGACCGTAGCAGTATCCCGCGCCGAACCCGACCGAACTCACAACGATCAGATAGAGAAATAGCGGAAGGGCGAGGGTGCGCGTCAATCGCGAATTTCTCGACGACGACACGAACGCGCGCCCGCAAGCGAAAAATCCGAAGATGACCCATGGCGCGTATAGCAGCAGGCCTTGTCTGGAACCGATCAGCGTATCCACCAGCAGAGGGAACTGGAATGACCAGGTGAGACTCAACTGCAGAGCGTCACGATGCAACCAGAAGTTGTAGCCAAGAATTTCCAACGCGGGAAGCCCCAACACCGCGGCGATTTTGATTGCGTCCTTCCAGCGCTTCTCGCGAAGCTCTTCTACCAGAAAGCCGGCTCCGGCGAGTGCGAATGGAGGTTTCATGACCGCGCCAACCGCGGCGGCCACCGCGGCCAGGATCGGCAGGTCCGACATTAGCGCCCACAGGCCCAGCAGGAGCGCCAGCCCGATGGTCGATTCGGCGAAGTACGCGCGCGAATATGCGAGCCACGGACTGGCCAGCAACAGTATCGAAGCTGCGAGCATCGCCCACCTCCGGCCCATTCCGACCTGGCGCCCGACAAAGTAGGTCGCCACGACCCCGAGCCACGCGATCAGCATCAGGATAAGCCCCACCTTCGACTCGACCTGGCGCGCATGAGGTTGCATCGGCGCGACAGCCAATGCCATCAGGAGCGGGAACCCGACGGGATGCGCTGGGATTTCGTATACATCAGGAGAGGACGCGAACTCAGGTCCCGCGTTATACCACTCGAGGCCCATCGCGCGGCGGCCGGTTTGGCGGTTGACGAATATGGAATGGCGATCGAGTTGCTTTCCGCGCGCCAGTACTCCCGCCTCGAGCCCGCCGTGATCGACGTCGTCGTAGAGCGTCTTTAGCTGCAGGTCGTGCTTGAGAAGCAGGCTGTTGATCATAATGAGATAGTGCGGCTCGTCGCCGCCCACCGCATGCTGTTTGACCTCGTAAAAGCCGTGTCCGGGCACGTATTCGAAGCGCGTCACGAGCCACGTTCCGAACAGCGCCAGACAGAGAAGCGCGGCGACGGCGGCGCTCTTTGGTATTTCGGGATCCTGAAAAGCTCCCGTCTGTGTGTCCCGGCCCGATGCTCTGCTGCTGTATCGCAGATCGAGGTAACTGAGCGTGGCGAAGACCAGGAGTATTGCCGCAATCACGCGAAAGTTCAAAATGTCGCGCAATAACGATTCATCCGGCGACGCTTTCGCGAGTTCCGCATCGTGCAACGCCTTCGTTTCCGAGCGTGGCAGATCGAGTGTTGGGGTGAGATCCACCTGCCGCGAACCTTCAGGTGGAACACCGGAAATGCTCTCCACGGACAGATTTCGGAAGAAGGCACGGCCAGCCGACATTCCGCGCACGCCGCATCCGATCTGCACCCCCTCTGCGGCAGGGACCTTGAAGTAGATCTCGAGTGGCGTCCATTGCCCGTTGGTCCGCGTCGCACCTCCGGTCGTACGGGTGTCTTCGATCTTGAGCACTGCACGGACGCCGGGACTGTCGGTCTTCACTTCCGCGCGCAGGTGATACCAACCCGGTTGCGAAATGTTCACCGTCTGGAGCCAATAGAAGATGTGGAATTGCGCGTTACCGGTGTCGGCTTCCAACGTCGCCGGGTCGCCCTCGTGGCGCCACCACTTCAATGATCCAGCAGGCGCTAATGGGGTCGTCGTCCAATGCTCCGGCATGTCGGCCGAACCTGCGCTGAGATCGCCGTTGAGGAGCAGATTCTGCTGCGCAGCGAAGACCGGGACCGCGAACAAGACGCTCAGACCGATGAGAAGGACGGCTCGAACTGCGATTGCGGCCAGAGCCCTTGGCACCACGCGCGCCGTGTCCACGAATGGTCGGTCACTCAAGCTGGAATTCATCGGGGCAACTGGCAACATATAGGATGCGGACGCGAGAGTCGTCACTACTTGAGGAGGAAAAGCCTCTCTATGCTAAGGACGCGAATCACTGAACTATTCGGAATCGATTATCCTGTCGTATCGGCCGGGATGGGCGGTGTGGCGCTCGCAGAGCTTGCCGCCGCGGTCTCGAATGCCGGTGGTATTGGTACCATCGCGCTGGCCGGCTTCACCCCCGAGGCGATTCAGAATGAGATCGCGACCGCGCGCAAGCTTACGAGCAAACCGCTGCTGGTGAATCTCCTGGTACCCTTCCTTCGGCCCGGCATCCTTGAAATGATCGCCAGGGAGCCGATCCAGGGCGTCACCATGTTCTGGGGCGAGCCTGCCGAATATATACCCATCGTAAGAAAATCCGCCCTCAAGATTATATGGCAGTGCGGTTCAGTCAAGGAGGCGCTAGCCGCGTGTGATGCCGGCGCCGACGCGATCATGGTGCAAGGCTTCGAGGCGGGTGGGCACGTGCGTGGAACCGTCACCAGCCTCGCGCTGATTCCCTCCGTGCGAGACGCGATCGGCCCGGATATTCCGATCATCGCGGCGGGCGGTTTTGCCGATGGGCGCGGGTTGGCAGCCGCACTCGCGCTCGGCGCCGATGCCGCGGTTTTCGGCACGCGCTTCCTTGCCTCGAATGAAGTCGCGGCGGATCCGAAGTATCAGCAGCGCATCCTGGAGGCGGAGGCGGAAGAGACCGTGCATACGGAGCTGTACGACATCGGATGGCCTAACGCGCCGCATCGCGTGTTGCGCACCAAGGTGGTGGAGGCATGGGAGCGCGCGGGTCGCCCGGAAACCGGCAAACGGCCGGGAGAAGGGCAGAGCATCGGGAGGATGACACGCGCGGACATCGAAGTGCCGATGCTGAAGTACTCGGTGATGGCGCCTACCAACTCCTTCGAGGGCGACATCGAGGAGTTGCCGTTCTACGCCGGGATGTCGGTGAGCCTCGTACGCGAGAAGTTGCCGGCGGGCGAGATCGTCAAGCGCATCGCGGCCGAGGCTCAAGAGGTAATCGCAGGACGCCTCGCATCGATGACCACATGAGGCTACTTGCTTCGTCAAGCCGAATGCCAAATCCTTAAAGGCGTCGTTCGCGGTAGGCGCTCGAAGAAAATTCGTGGGTGTAAACTACAACGGCAGAGATGGCGCGGGCGTTGTTCGAAAATTACCAAACGAAGCCAAATAATCCGCTGGATTGCAGCGTCTTCGCTTTTATTTCGCTCTTGGAAACTGCCGGTCGAAACCCCTCATCGAGCTGCTTTGAAGACTCAGGGTCATGCTCGGCGTCGCCGAGCATGAC
>JBGPMZ010000452.1:0-3365 GCA_041487255.1 Binataceae bacterium (SeqCode)
CTCTCTTCCATCAACGACTCAAAATCATTGTCGCCTCCGCTCATTTGTTGTTCGGCCAAAACTTTCTCCATTTAGTGGAAACCTTCCGGGGGGACTTCGGGACCGTAGCGATCCTTACAACCGTGACGCACTCGTTTCAAGCTCTCTTGGGTACATAAAGCCCTTGAATCCGATCCTTTAACGCGCATACGACCTGATCGATCTGCATTTTTGAGGTGTCGATCACGATCGCGTCGTCCGCGCGCCGCAGCGGCGCCAGCTCACGCGCGCTGTCGCGCCGATCGCGCGACACCAACTCTCTCAACACTTCGTCACGATTGGTCGCCGCGCCGCTCGCGGACAGTTCCGCATACCTGCGCGCGGCGCGCACTTCGGGAGCGGCGTCGAGGAAAAATTTCAACTCGGCATCGGGAAACACCGCGGTGCCGATATCGCGCCCTTCCATCACCACCCCGCCGTTTTCACCGCTCGCGCGCTGCAGTTCGCGCATCCGCGCGCGCACCGATGCGAGCGTCGAATAACTTGACGCGAGGTCGCTGATGTCGGGACGGGTGATCGCCGCCGAAACCTCGCGTCCATTGAGGTGAACGCGGTCGCCGTCGAACTCGATCTTCAGCGATTTCAGGATCGGCGCGATGCTTTGCTCCAGATGCGGATCATCGGGCTTGATGCCGGCCTCGCTCACCGCGACCGCGACCGCGCGATACATCGCACCGGTATTCAAGTAGGTGAATCCTAACTCCCTGGCGAGACGGCGCGCGACGGTGGATTTCCCCGCGCCGCCCGGACCGTCGATCGCGATTATGGGCCGGTGGCGCTTCACTTCAGCCGCTCCCGCATCGCGCGGCCGCGATCGAACAGCGCGGTGATTTTCCCTTCGTCGCCGGCCTCGACCATTTTCTGAAATTCGGTGAAAGTCGCGCCGAAGGTTTTGAGCGCCTCGACGATCGCATCGCGATTGGTCAGGCAGATATCGCGCCACATCTCGGCCGATGACGCCGCCAGCCTCGTGGTATCGCGCAGACCTCCCGCGCCGTATTCCGCGGCGAGCTTGCCCGCGACGCGCTCGTCCCTGAGCGATGCCGCCAGCGCGCTGGCGACAATCTGCGGCAGATGGCTGGAGCGCGCCAGGATACGATCGTGCGAGTCGGGATCCATCGTCTCGACCTTCGCCCCGGTCGCGCGCCATAGCTGCTCGACCTTGTCGATCGCGTCGGGGGTGCTGGTCTTCGAGGGTGTCACGATCACGCGCCGATTGACGAACAGCTCGCGATCCGCAGCCTCGGCGCCGGTCGTTTCCTTGCCGGCAATCGGATGAACCCCTACCAGCGACATGCCGGGTTTCAGCATCGGTTCGAGTTCACGCACCACCCATCCCTTGACGCTACCGACATCGGTGATGACGGCATTAGGCGGCAGATGCGGAATCATCGCGCCCAAAACCGCGGGCATGGTGCGAATCGGCACTGCGAGCATGACCAGGTCGGCGCCGCGCGCCGCCTCGACCGGATCCTGCGTCGCGAGGTCGATCATCCCGCGATTGCGCGCAACCTCGAGGTTGGTGAGCGTGCGCCCCAATCCAACCGCGCGTTCGACGAGACCTTTCTCGCGCGCAATGAGGGCGAGCGAGCCCCCGATGAGCCCGACTCCGCAGATGGTGATTTGATGGAAAAGCGTGGCCATTACTTATAGCAAGGATCTTCAGGTAAAGCTTGCGCGAGAACGACGGGGGGATGGCAATTTGAACTATTTAGGCGAAATCATTTTTCTCGAAGTCCCGCCATATTTCATCCATCGGCTTTGATCCGCAAGCGCGATTCTAGCCTCGACTAACTACAGCCGGATAGGAGGTCAGCCGCCGTTGCTGAAGATTGGCACTATCGCAAACTTGTGATATGAATGATTGGTGGCAAATACTGGACTACGATGACGTCTTGACCAACTACTGGGACAATTGCGACGGAACGACCAGAGACGATTTGTGGACCTCGCTACAACTTCTGCGCGAATACGGCAATCGCTGTCCCTCGACTATTTCGGAAGCACTGGGCCATGGCTCGCGGCTTTTCTCGCTGAAGGCTAAATCAAGAAGCACAAAGACCCACATCCGGATGCTGTATTTTTTCTTCTCCGCCGCGAGGAAGCAAATCGTATTTGTTGATGTTGTCGAAAAGAAAAAACGCGCGTTAGAACCCGCAGACCTCAGAACCGCCCTCAAACGCAAAGCGGGCATAGAGAAGGGGATGGTGAATGCCGAAACTTTCGAACGCAGGCCCTCTTCTAAGTAAGCATCTTAACTCCAAGACCGACGCCGAACGAGCCAAGCTCTTCTCAAAATTGGCGCGCAAGGAGGTGGCTGCTCAGATTCGCCAGCTCCGCGAGAGGCGGCAGCTTACCCAGGTAGAGTTTGCCAGGCTCTGCAACATGAAACAGTCGGCGGTATCTCGAATCGAGCAGGCCGAATATACCGGCTGGACTTTCAGAACCTTGGCGCGCATCGCCGAAAAGCTCAACGCTCGATTGCGAATCAGTTACGAGCCCATCGAGGAAACCGAAGCGCGAATGACGGATGACGACGAAGCTCAGTTCGACGCTGCTCGGATCTTTTCTCTCGGAGGTCGACGAGGGACTGGCACGTCCCGTTCGGATGCTCTCCCGCGACCAAGAAGAAAAGCCCGTGCCTGAAAACTTGTAGCACCGACTTTAGTCTCCGATGTCCTAATCCTGTTGTCAGGCACAGGCTGAAGCCTGTGCCACCAATCACAAACCCTTTTCCAGCGCCTCGATCAGGCGCCGATTCTCCTCGGGCAAGCCGACACTGATGCGCAGGTGGCGCGGATAGCCGTAGCCGTGCATCGGGCGCACGATCACGCCAAGATGGAGCAGCTTATCGAATACCGCGCGCCCGTCGCCCACCTCGGCGAGGATGAAATTCGCCTGGCTCGGCACGTATGCAATCTTGAGGCGCGCGAACTCGCCTTCGAGGTACTCCATCCCCTCGCGATTGACCCGCAGCGTGTTGTTGACGTGATCGATATCGTCCATCCCGGCGGCGACCGCGATCTGCGCGAGCGACGTGATGTTGAACGGCTGGCGAACCTTGTTGAGCAGCGTGATGATGTCGGGCCGCGCCACCCCGTAGCCGACTCGCACTCCCGCCAGCCCGAAGATCTTCGAGAACGTGCGCAGCGTGATGATAAGGCGCGTGCCGTCGTGATCCTGCATCGAGTCGGGATATTCGGGGTCGCGCACGAATTCGAAGTAGGCCTCGTCGGCGACGATCACGACCCGCTGCGGAACCTTGGCGAGGAAGCGCTCCCATTCGGCGCGGCGATAAATCGTACCGGTCGGATTGTTGGGGTTTC
>JBGPMZ010000453.1:0-3364 GCA_041487255.1 Binataceae bacterium (SeqCode)
AGCGATGCGATCGCGCCGCCATGAATCGGCACCTCAGGTCCGCCGTCGTTGAGCAACTTGTCCGAAAAAGGCATTCGCACTTCCGCCACGCCCCTTTCCGCCGATACGATTTTTAATCCGAGTATTGCCGAGAACGGCGCGCGCTCGAGCGATGCCATCGCTAATTTCTGTTCCGGCTTAATCGGCATGGTTCAGACTGGGCGCGCGCGATCAGGAATTCTCCAGCACCTCGGGCAGTTCCGCGAGGTCGCGGATGATGTAGTCCGGTTGCGCGACGCCGTCGGGAATCGGCAGCGCATGACGGCTGATCCAGGCCGCTGACATACCAACCGCCTTTGCGCCGCCGACATCATGATGCGGTGTGTCGCCGACGAAAAGCACGTCGGGTGCCGCCAGGTTCAGCATCGTAAGCATGCGCTCGAAGATTTTCGGATTCGGTTTTCGCAGCCTCAAGTCGGCCGAGATGATGATGGCTTCGAACCTATCCTTCACACCGGTATCGGCCATGATTTCCCATCCGGTCTGCGAGTCGTCGAAATTGGACAGCAGCCCAAGGCGATAGCTCTCGGCGAGCCGGCGCACCGCGTCCTTGCGCGCCGCGGGTGCCGAAGTGACATTGCGCACCCCGCGCATGTGGATGCGCGTTAACTCTTCGGCCAGATGATCGAGCTTGCTACCGTTATCCAGGCCGAGACGCTGAAGCGTCCGCACGAAGCGCTCGAAGCACGTGATCTCAATGCCGTCGCGCTCACGCTCGTGATTGATTTCTTCATAGACGGCGCCGTAGGCCGTCATGACGGCGTCCTGATCGTATTTCGCGCCGAGTGCCTCGGCCACCTTGGGCAGAATCCAGGGCATGGTCGTATGGATGTCGCGGCCTTTCCAATGCATGACAGGAAGCCCGTCGGGATCCCAGTTGACCAGCGTATCGAACAAGTCGAGAACGATCGCTTTGAACATCGGTTCAGCCACGAGGAGCGAGGGCGGCGGCCGTCCCGAACAGCGCAACCAGATCCAGCAGGAGAACCGCGCCATTGAGCATGACCGAAAGACGGTGAAGGCTGTCGAACTCCGCCTTGGTCGCAGGATCGGGGTTGGGGTCCTCCGATACCGTCCGAATCGCATCCACGCGAGGACGCACGACGGTTCCCGCGTATATGGTGCATCCGAGCGCGATAGCGATAGTGAGGGCAGTCGCCAGCCACCATCCTCGCGCGCCGCGGCTGGCCACCAGCAGATATAGCGCGATGATTAGCGCCACTCCTCCCGCCGCATAGCCGAGGATGTAGTAGCGGGGGAAGATCACGCTTACGACTTTGCCGGCATCGGGTCGCGCAAGCACCGTGAACACCACCGGTGCGGTGAAGAAAGAGAAGAAAATTACCGAACCGAGCCAGCACACCATCGCGAGCAGATATATGAAGATGAGGACAATCATCACAGCGTCCGTGCCAGCAGTCCTTAGTTGGCTATCACTTGTTTAGTTGAGCAGCGGTTTCGATGCGCCCGGGAGCGGCTGCCGCTGCCCGAAGCCGGCCTCGATGCTATGCCACGCGACGATGCGCTGCTCGCCATACTGCCAGCATAGGAACACGACGTCATCCTCTTCGTCGCCCTCGGCCTCTATCAGAAAGGGAAAATCCACCAGACCCTGGTCGATGTCCTTGAGGAAACAGCCCATCTCCTGAATTTCGCTGGCGATTTCGCCCATCCGCGCGGCCAGCGGCCGAAGCTCGGGATAACGCGTGATCACCTTAGGCAGGTCGAGTTCGCCCAGCTTGTCGTCAAAACGCGACAACTCGCCGATGCGCCTACGCAACGCCCCGGCCTGGACCTGAAGGTCGCGAACCAGGATCTCGAGGCGCGGGATCAGTTCGTTCGCCTCGTCCGCGTTGAACAGCTTGTCAAATCGATGTTTGCCCAAGATTTTTTACCGCTAGCGCGGCGCCACAACGATGCTTAGGTTTGATCTCACGGAGATTATCTTGTCTGCCTTGTACCCGTATACTACGGTAAATTCAGCATTGGTCGGAAGAAGCGGGGGGACGATTTGGGCGGCGAGTTCTCTCCAAAAGGGTATAACCGCGAATGTCAGATAAGCCCAAAGGCGAGAAGAAGTTCGACGTCGAAGAGGATCTTAGCCGGGTTGAGATTCCCGATATCCTGCCCATACTACCGCTGCGCGGGATCGTAATATTCCCAAGCCAGATCCATCCATTTTTGGTCTCGAGGGCAGCTTCACTCAAACTCATCGATAGTGTCGGCCAAGGCAATCGCATAATCGCGCTTGCCGCGCAAAAGAACCCCGAAGAAGAAAATCCGGGTCCCGAGGGCGTCTATCAACGCGCCACCGCGGTGCGCATCCTCAAGATGCTGCGTTATCCGGACCAGAGCGTGCGCGTCCTGGTGCAGGGCCTCGCGCGCCTCGAGCTGCTCGACTTCACGCAGCGCGAACCTTACTTCAAGGCGCACGTGCGGCGGCTGGCCGATGAGCTGGTGGCCGACAAGGAAGTCGACGCCCTCCAGGCGCATCTGGTTAGCCAGTTTTCGAAGTTTGTATCGCTGGTTCCCTATCTGCCCGACGAGTTGCAGGGAATCGCGATGCAGGTGCACGAGCCGGGCCGGCTGACTGACCTCGTCGCGTCGTATCTCAAGATCGCGGTCGAGGAAGCGCAGGATCTCCTGTCGAGCACCGATGTGCGTCAACGGCTGGAGAAGCTGATAGCGATCCTGACTCGCGAAATCGAGCTGCTCGAACTCGGGCACAAGATTCAGTCGCAGGTTCAGACCGAGCTCAACAAGAATCAACGCGAGTACTACTTGCGCCAACAGCTCAAGGCGATCCAGAAGGAACTCGGCGACGGCGATTCGCGTTCGGGCGAGCTCGAGGATATCGAGAAAAAGATCGAAGCCGCCAAGATGCCCGAAGAGGCGCGCAAGGCGGCCGACAAGGAACTCGAGCGCCTCAAGATGATTCCGCCCGAGTCGGCCGAGCATACGGTCGTCCGCACCTACCTCGATTGGCTGGTGACGCTGCCGTGGTCGGTCTCGACCGAGGACAATCTCGACATCAAGCACGCCCGCACCGTGCTGGACGAAGATCACTACGACCTCGACAAGATCAAGGAGCGCATCCTCGAATTCCTCGCGGTGCGCAAGCTGAAGAACGATAGCAAGGGACCTATCCTGTGCTTCGTCGGCCCCCCGGGCACCGGTAAGACCTCACTCGGGCGCTCGATCGCGCGCGCGATGGGACGCAAGTTTGTGCGCTTGTCGCTGGGCGGCATTCGCGACGAGGCTGAGATCCGCGGGCATCGGCGCACCTACATCGGATCGCTACCCGGCCGCATCATTCAGGGCATCC
>JBGPMZ010000454.1:0-3363 GCA_041487255.1 Binataceae bacterium (SeqCode)
GAACACCGACGATCGCCAGCACAAGATGAAGATCGAGGATTCGCGCGCGCGCGTCATCAACAAGTATCGGCGCGTGGTCGACAACTGGCACAAGGTCGGGGTCTCGGTGCACGCGGGCTACATGCTCGGCTTCCCGTTCGACGGCCCCGATTGCGGCCGCGTCGCGTCGCAGACCCTCAAGAAGATCGGCTTCGACATCGTGTCGTACTTCATCATGACGCCGCTGCCCGGCACCGAGGACCAGGTCCGCTACACCAAGGAAGGCGACATCATCGATTGGGACTTCAACAGCCTCGATTCGCAGCACGTGACGCTGCGCCATCCGCGCCTCGATACGCGCCAGTGGATGCAGGCCTATCGCGACGCGTTCACCGGCTTCTACAGCTTCGGCAGGGCGCTGCGCGAAGTCATCACGGTATGCGGCGGGCGCAACCTCCACGCCGAATCGCGCCGCTCCACGCTGCGCCAGTTTTGCTACTACTTCTTCAGCTACCGGCAGGGACGCCATCCGATGGTCGGTGGCGTATGGCAGATTCGTCGGCGCGACGTGCGTCGCGCGGCGATCACCGACGACGAGGCATTGCGCTGCTACCTCGGCGGCCGTCGCTTCGGCGCGATCCTGCGCGGTGATAACGACGGCGGCTTCGCCGCCGCGCCGGCGTAGTCGCGGATCACATTCGCAAGTAAGGGGCGCGGCCTGCATCGCAGGCCGCGCCGTTGTTTTACCGCCGCGCGGCAGCTCTCAATTTCCGCTACTGAATCGTGCGCGCCACAACGAGCATGTTTTCGGCGCGCGCGCGGACGCGAAAGTCATTGGTTAAGTTGACCCAGCGCACGGTTCCCGACGAGTCCACCAGGAACTCGGCCGGCCGCGATATGTCGGCTTGCTCCGGACCGCCGCCGGTGTGGAGAAGATTGTAGCGACGGATCACCTCGGCGTTCGGGTCGGACAGAAAGGTGAAGGTATAGCCGGCGCGCTGTCGCAGCCCGCTGGAAGTCGCCGGCGAATCGACGCTGATAGCGACAGGCCGCACGCGCTCCGCCCGGAAATCGTTGAGGTGCTTTTGAATACCTCGCAACTCGAGGTTGCAAAACGGTCACCAGTGGCCGCGATAGAAGATCAGCAGAACAGCTTTCGGCGAACCGCTATCCGGTCCCGGGCTTGAGAACAGCTCGGAGAGGGAGACCGCTTTTCCATCGCTATCCTGGAGCGTGAAAGCGGGCGCTTTCTGTCCCACCCGAGACGCCGCGGATGAAGTCGGGATGTCTCGCGCGTGGACGAACAAAAATGTCGACCCGCCAACCAGTACGATGCAAATGGCCGCAAGCGCCGGTCCAAGAATCTTGCCGCCATAGGCTTGAGACCGGACCAACGCCCGCCATATTCCGATCCCCACCACAATCAGTCCGACTATCGGCACAAGCAGATTGATCCAAGGCAGTAAGACCTGCGCCGGCGGATTGACGAGGTATAGGCCGTTGCTCAACGCCCCGAGGAGCGTGATCAGTAACCCGATCCACAATGCGGAGCGGCTACGACGATGTTTAACATCCGTCATTCGGGAGGAAGTGTAACTCATGTGGGTCTGCGCACCCAAGGCCGGTTTGCCTTTCAACGCGGCTTGGACCTGACTCCCTGGAGTGGGTGGGCGAGTCATAGGCACCTGCGTTACTCTGGTGCGCGCCGGCGCCGATAGAACGGCCCGCCGCCGAGGTTCAGATTGCGCATAGTCGTACTCACCGGCGAGAGTCTGCCTTCCAACTTGATCACCGCCACATTGATGCGCGAGGTGCCGGGCGGCGTGGTGGGCCTCGTCGTCTCGACCGGTCCCATCCCCAACGTGAGCAAGCCGGTCGAGCTGTGGCAGCGTTATCGCCGCCGAGGCCTGATCTTTTTGGTGACCGCGCGCCGTGCTTTCGAGGTTCGTGCCCTGTGGCGGCTGCGGCGATGGCGACCGGGTTCCACTCTCCCTCCCGACCTGCGAGAACTTGCCGCGAGTGCCGCGGTCCCGCTCATCCGCACCTCGGACATCAACTGCGCCGATACCCGGGCGGCGGTGCGAGCGATGGCTCCCGACCTGATCGTCTCGATCTACTTCCCTCGGCGGATCCGGCGCGAGGCGCGCGCGATCGCTCGTTATGGCGCGATCAATGTGCATCCGGCGCCGTTGCCGAAACATCGGGGGCCATTTCCTGGTTTCTGGGTGGTCGCCGCGGGAGAGCGCCGCACTGCCGTCACGGTGCACTGGCTTGACGATGGCCTCGACACCGGGGACATCCTGCTGCAACACGAGTTGGAAATCCCCGCCGGTGCGAGCGTTTCAACTCTGACCGGGATGGTTGCGCGGCCGGGCGCGAAGGCCCTGGTCGAGGCGGTGCGCCTGATCGAGGCGGGGACGGCGCCGCGCCATGCGCAGGATCATCGCGCGGCGAGCTATGAGTCGTGGCCCACGTGGGGTGACCTCATGCAGCTATGGCGTCGCGGCGGGCGCTATGGCTCGGCCCTGGAACTGGTCAGGTCCTGCGAGCGGCAAGAGTGACGACCCTATCGTTCGGATTTGGCTGCCGTGTCGGTCGAGTTGATTTGGGAATCGGAGACCCCGTTTTTCTCGGATGAACTAATCGTGCCGGGTGAGGGCTCGGCGGTCGTCATAGCGGTAGCCGGATTGGCAGGCGCCGAGAGGAGTTGAGCTGACACTTCGGTCGGATGAATCTCGTAGGTACCACCCAACCAACGGTCCACCAGGATGATCAGGAGCAGAGGTGGAAAGACGATCGCGCCCGGCACGTCGAGAAGATCTTTCAGGGGCTTTTCGACTGAGGCAGTGGTCGTCTCGTATGTCACATAGCCGGGCTTTTCGATTCGAACCGAATGCGGATCTTCGCGACTCAACATCGCGGTCGTTGGCGTGATGCCGACTTGCGTCTCGTCGATCGTAACTCGAGCGCCTGAAGGCTCACTCGATAAGGAGACCTCTTGCTTCCTTCCGTAGATAGCGGTGGCGCAGCCCGAAATCTCGAGCAGGAGTGAGAGAGTAAGTGTCGCGGCGAGAAACCTGGACGCTCTCATCGCAACGCCTGCTCGAAAGCTTTGTCGGCGAACGCTTCGTCGATTGCGCCATCCGCAGCTCCCGCGATGATGCGGCCCGCACTCATTCCAGTTCCGCTAGTACCGAGCCGCTCGCTATGTCGTCCGGAATAGCTGTGTGCAAACAGTATTTGGCGATCCCTAGCGGAATACACCTGTATAGCGATATCGATCGATGCCTCGGGCTGGGAGAACGTGGCGTCGAAGTTGCCGATCGAAACCGATTGGAGGGTTACGAGAACAGTGTTGCAATCGTTCGGCTTGGTGGCGGTGAC
>JBGPMZ010000455.1:0-3362 GCA_041487255.1 Binataceae bacterium (SeqCode)
CTCGCAGTAACGAGCCTTAACGCCTTCGAACGATCGCCGGCCTGAAACGCGCGTGTGCGCGCTGCCTGAGGCGTTTGGGGGCGAAAATCTCCCCGAGCCGGACTCGGTGGCGGAGAGGGAGGGATTCGAACCCTCGGTACCGGTTACCCAGTACGCCAGATTAGCAATCTGGTGCCTTCGACCACTCGGCCACCTCTCCGCTCCCGCTCGATGTTCGGGAATGGAATAGTTACGCGCTCGACGCCCTTCGAGCAACCGCCGAAACTGGCCTCGTTGTGCAGATCGCGCGAGGGTGTCGCGCCGCCCGAGATCCTCCAGCCGATGCGTTTGCGTACCCTGGCCTACTCTCGCAGACCGAATTTCCAGCGCGTCGTCCCGTTGGCGCGCCGTCTTCCATAGACCATCAAGATAGGTCCGCGCGTCGTTCGTTACGAGAGCTTCCCTTGCGAGCCGCGCACTACCTTCAACCGAAAAAGATCCCTATTAGAGGGTCGCAGCAACATCGCAGTGCGCATTCATCCGTAGGAGACAAGAACTCTGCGTCGCCTCGCAATCCCCGCTCGCATCCGTATTCTGTTCGCGCTTCTGCTCGCGGTTGCCGCGACGGTCTACTTTTTCCAGCTCGGACGCGCCGGTTTCGATGATGCCGAGGCCTACAGCGCCTATATCGCGAGCCGCGAAACCCTGCGCGCGGTTTTCGATGCGAGCCTCAAACTCGATCCGGGCAAAGGCGGCGGCCTCTATGCGTTCGCACTGCATTGGTATTGCGGCCTCTTCGGGACCGGCGAGGCGGCCCTGCGCGCGTTCTCGGCGGCATTCGCGCTCACGAACGTAGTGCTGGTGTTTGCGCTTGCCGCCGAGTTGTTCGGGGCCGAGACCGCCCTGATCGCCGCCGCGCTATGGGCGTTCAGTCCGATTGCGCTGATCGCGGCGCGATGGGCGCGGATGTACAGCATGTTC
The DNA here is from genome assembly GCA_041487255.1 of Binataceae bacterium (SeqCode). Classification (GTDB taxonomy): domain Bacteria; phylum Desulfobacterota; class Binatia; order Binatales; family Binataceae; genus DATGKG01. Next base: position 961 of record JBGPMZ010000455.1, read on the forward strand.
ATCGCGCTAGCGCTGGGCAGTCTGCTTGCGATGCGCAAATTGCAGCGGCATCCGACGGTGTCGTACATCGCGGCGTTCGGGATCCTCAACGCCGCGATGCTCTACACGCATCTCGGCGGCGCGCTTATCCTTGGCGCCGAAGCTGCTCTGCTCGCGCGCGACCGATGGCGTGGGCGTCCGATTGGCGCCGGATGCCTGGGCATAACGATCGCGGTGCTAATGTTCGCGCCGATTGCATCAGCCTCCCTGGCACAAATGCATTCGTCGGCGTTGGGCCACCGCTTCGACTGGATTGGGAGCGCGCACCAAACTCCAATCGCTATCAAGATCGCCGGCTCCTTTGCCGCCTTAATGATCGGATTGGTCCTGGTGTTAGGTCCCGCGATGCCGTTCGATCATGCTGAAGCGAATCCGCTCGACGGTGTGGAACCAATGCGATGGTGTGCGATTTGGTCGCTTCTCCCGCTGCTGGCGTTGGTTGTCGGCTCGATGGTTCTGCATCCGATGCTCGAGATCCGTTACATCGCGCCCGTGACGGCGGGCTTCGCGATCGTCATTGCGGGAGCGCTCAATTCCGCCGGAGCGAAGATCCGCAACCTCGCCACAATGGCCATAACTTCAGCGTTGCTGGTTGCCGCAATCCTCTTCCAGGTTCGTCATCAACCGTTCGAGCTATGGCGGCGGATTGCGCGCGAAGTTGATGCCGCCAAGTCGCCCTCGCAGGAAGTATTCTTCGAGGCCGGCTACGTCATGAGCATCGGCCAGGCTGCCGGTCTCGATCCTGACTCGCTAGTCGAGGTGCTGCCTGACGGCTACTTGCGCATCCCGTTCGACTACTACTTCAGCGGGCTAAATCCCCAGCGCACGGTAAATCCATTTCGCCGAGCACTCGCATGCGACACCATCGCGCAGTCGGCGCAGCAACACGGCGGGGCATGGCTAGTAAGTCATCTAAGTGATGAGGATCTCGCGGCTGAACTCCCATCGCGGGATGGCTTCGATCGCGATCGAGTCATCCATGACGAATCGGTTTCGGTATCGCTTTACCACATCGTACCGCGCAACGGTCCTCGCTGAGTCTCATTCGGCATGAACCGACCAAGGTCGGAAAGAGCGCGGGTCACAAATTAGCACAAGCAAAGAGACATCGACTGTATGTTTACGGGACGCGGACCCGAATTAGGATCTCAAAATGGCGTATACCTCCGTCATCCAGCTATGGCATGCGAACTGCTGTTTACTTCTGCGAGTAAGTTCCAACCGATCGCAAGAGGTAGAAGGAAATGGCTTTTCTCAGAAGGATGATGGTTCGCCTGATCGAGTCGAAGCGGCGTCAGGCCGGCCAGACCATGACCGAGTACGTGCTGATTATTGCCGCCATCGCGGTGGCGGGCTACATCGCGTACCAGGGCTTGGAGACCGGCATCAATGGCGTCATCACGAGGGTAACCACGTCGCTGAACGCGGCCTAACCGCCCACGAGTATGACGATGGGTGCGGTTGACACTCTTGCGAAGCCAAGACTGATAGCCTCACCCATCGTCTCGCCACGGATTCGCCACGGGTTGGGAAATCTGCTGCTGGCGGCGTCGTTCATTGTCGCCGCGATGCCGAACGCGAGGCACTTCTTTCGTAGCCCGGCCGACATGATTTGGACTATCGGCGCGGTTCTGATGGCGGCGATGTCGTTGGTCCGCATCGCGCCGAAAGCCGCGCGGCTCGACCTTGACGCGTTTCTTTCCACTATCTTCCCGGTTGTTCTACTACCATGCCTGATACAGCCTGATAATCCATCGAGCGGGCTCTTGGCGTGGGGTGGGGTAGGCCTCGAGCTGGTCGGCCTCGCGCTCTCCCAGGTATCACGAGTTTACATGGGACGCAGCTTCGGCGTTCTTCCCGGCAATCGCGGCATCGTCTCGAGGGGTCCGTTCCGTTTCGTGCGCCATCCGATTTACGCCGGATGGTTCATGCTTACGGTCGGATATCTCGCGTCTTTCCCCTCGTGGACAAACTGCCTCATCGCCTTGGCGACGCTGCCCTTCATGGCGTGGAGGATTCGCCTCGAGGAAGATCTCCTGAGCGCCGATCCTGACTATCGCAAGTACCGCTGTCTGGTGCCGTTCCGGCTCGTACCTGGGATCTTCTAGATAGTTGATCGTCCTTGCGGGGAGTCCCGCCGTTCGCATGGCTACCGAGCGGGAGCTGGGCTAGGCGCGGCGGCCGATACCTTCGCAGCCTTCTCCTCTTTCTTCTCCTCCTCACGATGGCGCCACCACTTGGGCATAACCTTCGCGCGGTCTTCCCACTTGGCCAGCTTGGTGCGAAGCCATCCCTTCTCAGGAGTATAGATGATGCGCATCGAGAGCTTCGACGGATCGGTCCGATCGGGAAAAATCGACAAG
>JBGPMZ010000456.1:0-3353 GCA_041487255.1 Binataceae bacterium (SeqCode)
ATAAAGCCAAACCTGACGCCCACCCCAGCAAAATCCGGTGATGCCGAGCTTCGAGGTATCCGCTTTGCCGGTGCTCTTCGCCCACGCGACGGTGGCGTCGAGGTCCGAAGCAACCTGCGCCTCCGGCACCTTGCGCACGATCGGAATGATCTGCGCCATGTCCTTCATGCCAGAGACATCGCCCTCGCGCGCATACAGGTATGGCGCGACCGCGAAGTAGCCGGTCTTGGCGAGGCGACGGCAGATATCCTTGACGTGCTCGTGGACGCCGAAAACTTCATGCACGACCAGTATGGTCGGGAAAGGGCCGCCCTTGTCAGGCATCGCGCGATAAGCTGGAATCTCGCCGCTCGAAACGGGAATTTTCACCTCGCCAGCAACGAGGCCACTGGCGTCGGTGGTGATGGTCTGCGCTGAGACCGGCAGCACCGAAAGTGCGAATCCGGCGGCGAGGCTGACCACAACGAATTCGCGCCGCGAGAGTTTACTGGGCGAATGAGGAATGTTGAAAGGGGCGTCGTTGTGATGCATATCGCCTCCATGTTGACGCGCGGTTGCGAGTGCAATCTGCCTTTTTCCGCGAAGCATCGACAAGCGAAAGTGAGGATGGCCGGTCTTTCCGGCTTGCTTTTTTGCGCGAGAAGGGCCGCGGAGCAGAAAATCGCGGCGCCAGACTTACTTCGCGATGCCGGCGCCGCGGCGGCCCAGCATCCGGCGAACGGTCGACACCATCACCGCCGTCGATGCCCAAAACGTGTCGATCGATGCGTCGCGAATCCGGCCTCGGCGCAGCTCGATTCGCGCGCGGCCCAGATGACCTCGCGCATGACACCGCACGTTGTCATCGCCGAGATTGTGCGCCTGCGTGTAGAACGCGAACGCCTCGTCGAGGCGGCCCGCGCGCATCGCTATCCGCGCGTCCCGTAGGCGAGCGCGACTCTCCGCCCAGCGTTGCTGTTGCCCGGATTTCATCGCCGCAAGCCTAGACCATTTGCCTCACTACAAAAAGAAGCGGGCCCGCGTGAGCAGGCCCGCCTCGCTTCTTCAGGTGGTCTGGTCGAAACCACCTGTGGGTGGGAAGCCGATGTTAGAAGGCGTAAAGGAGCGCGCCCAACAGGGTGTCCTGACCCTTCCACTGATGCTGCAGGCCGGTGGTCGGATCGACGAAGTTGTTGTTGGTGAAAACATGCTGATTGGAGTTGTCGTGCCGGTATTCGGCGCGGACCATCAGCCCGGTGACGTCCGGCACCTTGTAGGTGAGGGTTTGAGTGATGTCCCAGAGCGTCTGATGCGCACCGGTGCGTGAGCCGTCCTCGTCGTCGAAGAATTCGCCGCGGGTCGCGAATTCCCATGCGTTCCAGTCGTAAACCAAGTACTGCGCGAGACCCTGCCAGGTCGCGCTATGCCCATTGGTCACATGACCGGTTTCGCTGCCGTACAGGTACTCGGTGACAAAAGTGGTATTGGGCAGGAAGGATGGCTTGATCGTGACAATCGGATCGATAGCTCCGCGATTGGAATTGGAATGCCCGAGCTGGTTAGGCCCGTAAATTCCGTTGAGCACGAACGTCAGCGACTTGTCCTTGTTGCTTACGACGATCTCGCCTTCGTAGTTGGGGCCGCCATTGTTGAAGCTGGCTGGAGAATCCCATCCGTTGTTAATACCGCCGGTCGCCGAGAAGTACTCATTAAACGTGTACGACGCGCGCACGCCGGTGTGGGTGAATGGGATGCCGAGACCAAAGATTAAATCGCGCGTCTCGTTATAGTTCTGGTTGGTGTAGGTCGGGATCACTTCCTCGCCGAGCAGGGTCACAAATCTGCCCGCGGCGATGTTGAGTCCAGAACCGATTGGCGCCGTCCACGTGAGATAATACTGCGTAGGATCTATCCAGCGCCCGGAGAAACCATCGTTGGGCGAATTGGAAAAGTGCGTACTACTATTGACCGACTCCGCGACCTGGCCGACGTTGATGTCGGTAACGAAGCCCACGGCGCCGTCTTTCTCGATGTGGAGGTTTCCTTGCGTGAGCTGAAAGCCATCATTGGCATCGAAGCTGCGCAGGTTGTTGGTCTCGTGAATCGGTTGGTTGAAGTTGTGCTCGTAGCTCGCATCGACCAGACCGTGGATGCTGACCCCGAGGTTCTTTTGCAGATCGCTCCTGGTTTGCGCGAGATCGCTTTCGACCGCCGCGACATGCTGGCCGATGGTGGAGGGACTCGGTGCAGCGGCTGCGGCCTCCGTGGCCGGCGATGCGGCGGCAGCGGGAGCAGCGATGGCCATCTGGGTCTTCATGTCCTTAATCTGCGACATCAGCTCGGCCTGCTGCTTTTGCATCTCCTCCAGTTGCTTGCCGAGCGCATCGATCTTCTTCTGTTGGTCCGATACTTCGGTCGTGGTGGTCGCGGTGGTCGTGGTGCTGGTTTTGGTGCTCCTTTTCTTATGGGGCTTTGCCTCCTGCGCCCATGCTCCTCGCAGCCCAGGGGCAAGCGCTATGCCCACTGCGATCAGCGTCACGACGGCAAATCTCGTCGTCCTCCGGGTTGACGTGGTCATTCTCACTCTTGTGTCTCCTCCCATGCGGCAGTGGCCGCGGTCGTGCACCCACACACGTAGGGCGTGGCTCATTGCTATAGCCGGAGCGCTTGTGTTCAAGATTCGTACCGCGCTGTAATCGGGACCCGAGGCTGAAATGTGTGACGACTACAGGCAAATTGAACCCCGGAAACCGCTGCAGACGCCCACAAAGAATGCATGTGCCATACGATTATGCAGGCAGTTGAATCGTGCATTTTGCACGCCTGATTGAACACGCTGACGAAATAATGGCAGAGGAAGCCCACGATGGATTTTGAATTGACCCAAGCCCAGCAGGAAATCGTGCGCCAGGTGCGCGCGCTATGCGAAAAATTCGACGACGAGTACTGGCGCGAGCACGACACCAAGGCGGAGTTTCCGCACGACTTCTACGCCGCCGTGGCGAAGGCCGGATACCTCGGCGTCGCCATCCCGGAAGCCTACGGCGGCAGCGGACTGGGCATCACCGAGGCGGCGCTGGTGATGAAGGAAGTCGCGGGCTCGGGCGGCGCGATGGCGGCGGCGAGTTCGATCCATCTCTCGATCTTCGGGGTGAGTCCGATCGTCTTTCATGGCACCGAGGAGCAGAAGCTGCGGTTCCTGCCGCCGGTGGTGCGCGGCGAGGTGCATGCGGCGTTCGCGGTGACCGAGCCTGACGCGGGCAACGACATCACGCACATCAAGACCGCGGCGCGGCGCGAGGGCGACTACTACATCATCAACGGGCGCAAAGTTTTCACCACCAAGGCGCGTGAGGCGAAGAAGATGCTCATCC
>JBGPMZ010000457.1:0-3347 GCA_041487255.1 Binataceae bacterium (SeqCode)
CCCCTTCAACAGCGGTCCAAGTATCATCGCTTCAAGAATCGCTTTTTCGATATCCTTCGCGAGGCCCAGGAATGCGTCGCCGACCTGCTGCGTGGCGCTCTTTCCGCTGGTGCCGATTTCCGACATCGCGCTCAGGAACTGACTTGCCCCGCGCGATATCGACGACGAAATCTCTTCGCCCATCTTTTTGATTGCGGGATCGACCTTGATTAGTTCCTGGCCGAAGTTCTGGACGTCTTTCTGGTATTGCTCGAGGCTGACATCGCCGGCCACGTACAGCACGTTGAGATGCTCAAGGTCGTCGGCGAATTTCTGCATCGGGTCGTGAGTCTCGCTGGCCCGTTTCAAAAATTCATCGGCCGCCTTGGTCTCTTCTTTCTGGCTCCTGGCCAGTTCGTCGATAACTCTCTTTTGCTCCGCCAGCGCCTTGTTCGCGCCTTCGAAAGCGAACTTCGCTTGCTCTTCCTTGCGCGTATGGTCCGCGACCGCGGCCTTCATCTGGTCGGTCGCACCCGCGCCCAGCTTCGCGACTTCGTTGGCGATAGCATTCTGAATCTTCGCCTCTTGCGTCGCGGCAGCGCTCTGGCCGACCGCATCGGTGAGGCGCTTATAAGCCTCGGTTTCGCGATCGAGCGTGGCGACCATCTTCGCGAACTCTTCCTCGAGTTTTTTCTGTTCCTCAGCCGCCTTCTTGATCTCCTCCACGACTTTGGGATCGACCACCGGCTTCCCCGCCGGCGTCGTTCCCGGCGCAGCAATTGGCGATGGTTTGGGCGGGAGATCCTCGAGGGACGGAGGCAGCGGCATCATACTTTCCGTCACAATTTCCGTGACGAAATTCTTGGCCGCAGTCCAAGCCTCGTTGAATGCCTCCGCCATCGAGCGCGCCTGGTTCACCGTCCTGTCGCTCATGACCTGGCCAGCATCGCCGGCCAGTTTTGCCATCGCGGCGTAGTCGCCCATGCCATTTTTGAGCGCGTTGACAATCAGCACGCCGTCCCCGGCACGGAGATTCATCAGAATCATAACGTCGACGAGCTGCTGGGCTGCGGTCTGCGCCAGGAAAATTTTGTTGCGCCCCAAATCCAGCAACACGTCGGCCGCCGAGCGCAAACTGCCATCGGCGTTGTGGGCTGACATGCCGAGATCGGCGAACACTTTGGCCGCCCTCGGGGCGTCGCCCATGCTGACCATCTCGGTATTTTTTTGCAGCATCTCCATGCCGCGCGTGAACCCTTCCACCGTCACGCCGGCCTGCTCCGCGGCATAACGAAGCACCTGGAATGCCGCGGCGCTGATGCCGAGTGCATCTGAGACCCGTCCGATCTGCGCTGCCTCTTCGATAAGCTGCTCGATCTCACGGATGGCGAAGCCGACCCCTACTGCGGAAAACAGATTTCGGAACCGGTTGGTAAGACCTTCCAGCACCTGGCCGCTCTCGGAGCCGAACTTCTCGATGCTTCGCTGCATATCCGCGGTTCCGGCAGCCACCTCACTGCGCGCGCTTTCAATATCGCGCCGAAGCGGCTCCAGGCTGGCCTGAATCTCAACTTGCGCACTACCCAGCGTTCCGAGATTTTCAGCCATCGAGTTTCACTCCCGCTTTCGCTCTTTCACGCGCCGCGATCATCTCTTGCAGATCGCGATCGTTCTCTTCGCGCCCGGCCTCGATCTGTTCCTCGGTCTGCGCCGGCGCGAGCATCTCAGCCAACTCCGGCAGCCGCTCGACGCGCGACAGCGCTGCGATATGCCACGAAAGCCGGACCATCGACCGCTGATGCGCGCGCGCGGCGATCTGCAGCTCGGGCGCCGTCGTATCCCAGAACTCGTCGAGGCCGATGCCGGCTTCGAACGCGAACGACTTTAATTCGTCCCATCGTTCTTCGCGGGTTCGGTCGTCGACAAAGGGTTTGCGGGGTCGGCGACCTCTTCGCCGCCGTCAGCCTTTTTGGGCGTGGGATTCGCGTCCCGCCACGCATCCATCATTATTTGGAACGGCTCTGCGCCGCCTTCGCGCGCCGCGTCGATAATCTCGCCCGCTTCGAAGATCGTGAAGGCCTTCTCGCGTGTCTTGTACTTCAGCCGCGCGCCTTCCAACCCCGCCCAGAACATCGTCTGGACGTCGATGATGCCCTCGCCGACTTTCGAGAAGAGAACGCGGCCGAGTTTTTCCTCGAGCAGATAGAGCGCGTTCTGCGTGAACCGAAGCGTGTACTGTTTGTCGCCCGCTGTGAAAATCCGATCTTGAACCGCCATCGCATCCGCCTCCTCAACATCGATCGGCAGGGGCGATCCCCCGCACTCATGACAGGACAAATCAAACAGGAAGCGCGAAACCCGGTTTGGGTTTCGCTACTCCCATCCGTTTCTTCCGTCGCTTACGGCGCGGCGCCCGCGACCCATCCGCCGCTGACTTCGAGACTTACCTGCGTGGTCGTCGGCGAGGCCTTTTTCGCATCCTCGCTGATACTCGTAATCAGGCAGTTCGCATATTCGAGCACGGTGCCCGATTCCTGCCGCTCGACGATGATCAGCGTGTTGGACTTGAACGCATTTTTCAGCGCGGCCAGACCCGCGTCGTTGGGCACGTACAGATGGTCGAGGGTGACCGTGCCGGTGCGCTCGCCGGCCATGTAGGCCTTGTCGGCGCTGCTCTTGTCGCTGATATCCTGCGACGTCACCTTGCGATCGAATTTGACCGCGGTCTGCGAGCCGACGACCGCGTAAACTCCCGGCGGCCCGGCCGAAGTCTGCACCATCAGCAAAACGCTGGAACCAGAAAGTGCCATCAGATTTCCTCCTGCTTAACTTTTTGCGTTCCGCTGCCTACGACCGCGCCATCCGAATCGCGACGATCTTCACCAGCGCCGCGACCGAGTTGTATGAGATCGCGATATTGCCGTTGCCGTCGTTGAACAGTCCCGGCGGGAACGGCCCGAGCAGCGCCTCATCGAGCGTGCCGACCGCGAGCGAGACGTTCGCTTTCGTCACGACGCCAAGTCCACCCGGCGCTTTCACTGTCGCCTTGGCGGGCGTGATCGTGATCGTGTGCGAGCCCGCGTCACCATTGACGAACAGCAGAAACGTAAAGCCGTCGTTCGGGCAGGTGTCGCCGCCCGCGTTGCACAGCACCACGTTCGCGAGCTTGGCAACCGGCGTGTTTTCGTCCAGAACCTGTGGGGTTAGAAGCGCCATTTCGAATCCTCCCTGCGGCTTTCGCCGGTTATTGCAGCGTCCATTGAAAAGTCAGTGCGCGTCCCATGATTCGCGGATCGGTCGGCACCTGAATCGGCCCGGCGTTGCATCGCGCGATAATATTGGTGAAGCCGCTCACGGTCAGCGGCACG
>JBGPMZ010000458.1:0-3339 GCA_041487255.1 Binataceae bacterium (SeqCode)
ACAGCTATTTCGCCGCGTTCATGTTGCCGGAGATATGCAGGCGCCATGGCGCGGCCGTGAACTGGCTTCCGATCCATTCCGCCGCGCTGTTTCGAGGGACGGGCTTCGATGTGATGGCGATGACGCCGCGCAAGGCGCGCTACCTATGGCGTGATCATCAGCGTTATGCGGAGTTTACTGGCCTTCCCTTCCGCAAGCCGAGCCGTTTTCCGACCAAGACTTCCGGACTGCTGCGCGCCACGCTGATGATTCCCGGCCTCACCGGCAAAAATCCCGACGATTACACCGCGTCGGAAGTGGGCGACTTTGCGCAGGCCGTGATGCGCGCCTACTGGGAACGCGATGCCGATATCCGCGACATCGCCGTGCTCTGTGCGCTCGCACGCGAGGTCGGAGTCGACGACGATCGCCTGGTCGACGCAGCCGCCTCGGATGATGCGCGCGCGCGGCTCGCCGTCGTCAACGAACGCGCGGTTGCCCGCGGCGTGTTTGGCGCTCCGACGTTCGTCGTCGCCGGCGAAGTGTTCTGGGGGAAGGATCGCCTCGACTTCGTCGAGCGATGGCTCACGCGAACGTAGCCCACCGTGCAGAGCGGCCTCGCCGTCCCGGAAAAAGTGGCAAGCGGTGCCGTCACGTCGCATCAAATCGAGGCATTTAACACCCGAAAAACGTTCTCAGAACCCTATTGACTAATTGTAGGATAACTATAACAATTCGAAGTATGCTGAACGGCGAAAGCGCCAGTCGGGAAGCGGCCAACCGGGCCACGACGCAAGCTGCACTCGCCGGCGGCGTCCCGGCTCGCGCACCTCACGCGCATCGCTGCCTGGCCTGCGCCGCGACTTACGATTGCCCGGATGCCGAGGAGATCGGCTACTGCACGCCGGTCTGCCAGCCCTGCTACTGGATGGAGCTCGGCTCGCAATTGCGCATCTATGAGGAGATGGTCGCCGAGCTGCGGCGTAAGCGTGCGGAAATAGAACATCGCATCGGAAAAGCAGTTTGCCGAACTGCCGCCGCTCGCCGTCATAACATCAAAACCGACGCCAACCTGCTGGTGGCGTTTGGAAGTGTATTCGGTACGCAGTTCACAAACATACTCCCGGGACTGCGTACGGAGGCCCACGAAGGAGGCTCGCATGAATGACAACATCGGTTTCGGTCAGATGATTCGCGATCGTCGGCGCCAACTGGAACTCACCCAGGAAGAACTGGCACGACGCATCCGCACCTCGACGCCCTACATCGGGCACATCGAGTCCGGCAAGCGTCATCCATCCGACGAAATCCTCACCCGCATGGCCGATATGCTGGGCTTCGATCGCCGCGAGTTGTTTTTCGTCGCGAATCCGAACGCGCGGGCGTTGTTGACGTCCTATCCGTCGGCCTCGGAAGGCTCAGCCTGGGACGCATTTCGTACAGATCAACAATTACATCAACTACACCAGATAAATTCTCGCGAACTGGACATGCTCTCCCAAGTAGCCATGATGGGCGAAGTTCGCAGCTCGCGCGATTTCATTTACATCCTGAACACCATCCGGCAGTCGCTGGTGGCGGGCGCTTGAGGAGAGCTGATTCGGCAACGTCGCGAGCTCAAGCGGCCCAAAAAGGCTAAACGCTCAGTGTGAGTAGGTTCAAGGTCAAAAATATTTACGGTGCCTAAAATTAAGGCATCTAAGGGAGGACGAACTATAGGTGGTTACATCGGCTTGAAGATTGTCGATTAGTTGCGGTTCGATCCGCGCCTTCGAAGTCGATCAAATGCGACAAATGGTAGGGGATATTGACAGACCGTCGCATCTGGGTAATTCCTAAAGCTCGTTCCTATTATGAGCGCACGTTCGCTATCAATAGCCACATCTCGCAAGCAGGTAGCCCTTAGCGGCCAGCCCGATGCGTTGACGGCGCGTGAAGTTGACGGCCTCGTATCGAAGCTGCTCACCGAGGTCAAGATCCCGTTCCCGTCGCTCGGAAAACGAGTCTTGGGACATCTCGCCGATTTGAAGAAGGTCCTCTCTACCGATTACATGGAGCATGCGGACCTTCCGGACAAGAATCTGCTCAAGGAACTGTCGCGGGTCGTCGATTCCGACATCAAGCCGACCATGGCGGCGTGGTATCAGTCGGGGAAGAAGCCGTGGGAAGCTCCCGAGCTGCTTCCGACCCTGACCAAGTTGTTTGGCGGACGCGAACTCGAACTGCGCGCTGAGCCGTACCTCGAGGGCGCCGGTCTCGCGCTACGAGGCTTCTTCTGCCGCGCCAATGTCGGCGCCAAGAGCAAATTCGTTATCTTCCTCAACACTGCTCATCACCCGGGCGCAGTGGTTGCGACCTTCGGCCACGAGATTGGCCACTACATCTATGGTTCATTGGTGGGCGAGAGCGCGCCGATGGCGGCCTTCCTGGAAGGAACCTTCAGCAACCATCTGCACGAGGAAGACGAACTGTTTGCCGATAGCTTGGTGGCGTTCTCCGCATATAGCCACGACCTCATCAAGGAAATCGGCCCGCTGAAGAACGTCATCCCCGGAAAATCCGACGAGTTGTTCTCACGCATCCGCCGCGCCTACGGGCTGGTCGGGACGCGCTACGAGTTGGATCTCTCCGAGCGCAGCATGGGCAACGTATGGCGCGTGCGCTATCTCACCTCGATGGTGCACTTCTTCAAGCTGCGCTGCGCGCTGGCCGAGACTACCGGCCTCTAGATTCGCCCCTCTCGCTGAAGATCCGATCTCCGCCTACAGCGACTCGTACGCCGCGTCGATCAGCGCCGTCGCGCGCGGATCGATCAGAATACTCGCCGCCATCTGATTCATCGTGTAGCCAAACCCTACCTTCGCGTCGGGGTCGGCAAATCCCAGCGAACCGCCCGCGCCCGGATGCCCGAACGAATGCGGGTTGGGGCCGAGCGCGGCGCCCGGCTGCGACATCATGAAGCCCAGCGAAAAGCGCGTCGAAATGAACAGCACTTCGTCGGGCCCGAATGATTGTTCTTCGTAGCATCGCGCGATGCCCGACGGCTTGAGCACGCGCACTCCGTCCACTTCACCTCCGCCCGAGAGCGCACCATAAAGCCGCGCCAGCGCCCGCGCGGTGCTATGGCCATTCGCAGCGGGAAGCTCTGCGCCGCGCCAGAGCCGCGAATTGGCGCCATATTCCGGGCGCATCATGGTGGGAGGATTGTTGAAGGTCTTGGCGGTAACCGACTCCGGATTTTTGGCTACCTCGGCAAAAATGTTAGGCGCTCCCGGAGGCGGCGGTGGTGAAGTGATCATACTGCCGACACGGCCGTCGTGGCTTGCATCGAGGCCGATATGGCAATCGAGTCCGAGCGGG
>JBGPMZ010000459.1:0-3329 GCA_041487255.1 Binataceae bacterium (SeqCode)
ATAGCGCTTGGGGTCGTAGCCCATCATTGACATGGTGCCAACGTCGCTGCCGGGCGGCATGCCCTCGGGAATCGTCAGCGTTAGTCCGAGCGTGCCACGCGTCGCGATAAGATCCATGTTGGGTTTGTGCGCCGCTTCGAGCGGAGTCTTGCCGCCGAGTTCGTCGCAGGGCCAATCGGCCATCCCGTCGCCATGGATGATGACGTACTTCATTCGTTCTCCAGGATCTTGAGAACCTTATTTATATCCGGCTCGACCACGATGGTGTTACTGAGATTTTTCAACGCGGTGTCAGGATCCTTAAGTCCATGGCCGGTCAGCGTGCAGACGACCACCGAGCCGGGCTTGATGCCACCGGTGGCGCCATACTTGAGGAGTCCCGCAACCGACGCCGCCGATGCGGGCTCGGCGAAAACGCCGGCGGCGGCGATCAATCGATACGCCGCGAGAATTTCGGCGTCGGTCACCATATCGATGATGCCGCCGGATTCATCGCGCGCGGCGACCGCCTGTTTCCAGCTCGCGGGATTGCCAATCTTGATTGCGGTCGCGACGGTCTTCGGATCATCGATCGGATGTCCGATGACGATCGGCGCCGACTCCGCGGCCTGATAGCCCATCATCTTGGGAAGATTCTGGGACAGGCCGCGCTCCTTGTATTCACAATAGCCCGCCCAGTACGCGGTGATGTTGCCGGCGTTGCCGACCGGTAGAAAATGATGCGTCGGGGCATCGCCAAGTTGATCGCAGATCTCGAACGCGGCGGTCTTCTGGCCGGCGATGCGATCGGGATTCACGCTGTTGACGAGGCGGATCTTGACCGGATCGCGCTCGGCAACATCGCGCACGACCTTCAAACAAATGTCGAAGTTGCCGATGACCTCCAGCACCCGCGCCCCATGCATCACGCTCTGCGATAGTTTACCGACTGCTACAGAGCCCTTCGGAATCAACACGAATGCCTTGAGGCCAGCACGCGCTGCATATGCCGCTGCCGACGCGGCGGTGTTCCCGGTCGACGCGCAGATTACGGTGCGGGCTCCGTCACCGAGCGCCTTGGAGATCGCAACCGTCATCCCACGGTCCTTGAAGGAGCCGGTAGGGTTGAGGCCGTCGTACTTCAAGTAAACCTTTATGTTTGGCCCGAGGCGCTCCCCAAGCGGAATGCTCTCGATGAGCGGCGTGTTGCCTTCATTCAAGGTTACGACCGGCGTCTTGCTGGAGACCGGGAGGAAGCGCCGGTAATGCTCGATGAGCCCGGGCCATCGCGTGAGCCGCGCCGGAGTGCCATCGGATGTCTTCCTTGCGGCCATCGATCAGAGTTGCTCCTCAATCCTGATGAACGCGGGCGTCGCCTCGACCAGTTTGCGGCGCGTGATTTCCTTGAGCGCCCGGGTCAGGTTGCGCTCGCGAGTCTCGTGGCTGCGCATTATGACCGGCACCGTCTTGCCCGCGCTGCGCTCATGCTGAATGACGGACGCCATCGAGATTCCGTTGCGCCCCAGTACCGACGCGATCTTGCCGAGCACCCCCGGCTTATCCTCAGCCATGAAGCGCAGATAGTACTCGCATACCACGTCATCCATCGGCTTTACACGGGCCCGCTTGATGAAGCTAACCGGATAGCCGAGCGAATGGGGACGGGCGCCGCCGCCGGATTTTCGATCGCGCGCGATTTGCAGGATGTCGGCCATCACCGCAGTGGCTGTCGGCATCTGTCCCGCGCCCTGCCCGATGTACATGGTCGAGCCGAGCGCCTCGCCATGGATGTAGATCGCGTTGAATGCACCGGCGACGCTCGCGAGCACGTGGCGGCTCGGAATCATCGTGGGATGCACGCGGGCCTCGATCGCGCCGTCGTCGTCCTTGGCGATCGCGAGCAGCTTGATGACGTATCCGAGTTCGCGCGCATAGGCGATATCGGCTTGGGTGATTCGCGTGATGCCCTCGGTGTAGACCTGCTGCGGCTTGAGCGAGACACCGAATGCGAGCGTGACGAGGAGGCAGAGCTTGTGCGCCGCGTCATGCCCACCGATATCGAGGGTTGGGTCGGCCTCGGCGAGGCCGATGGCTTGCGCCTCCTTCAACGCGGTTGCGAACTCGGCGCCCTGCTCCGTCATCGTGGTGAGAATCGAGTTGCATGTCCCATTGACGATGCCGTACACGGCGCGTTGGCGATCGCCGGCGAGCGCCTCGCGCAACGTCCTGATGATCGGCACGCCGCCGCCGACGCTGGCCTCGAAGCCAATCGCCATTCCGGTTTTATTCGCGGCTTGAAAAAGTTCCTCGCCATGCTCGGCGAGGAGCGCCTTGTTGCCGGTGACGACGTCCTTGCCGGCCGCGAGCGCCTGCAAAATCAGCCTCCGCGCCGGCTCGATGCCGCCAAACAGTTCGACAACAATGTCTACCTCGGGCCGGGCGACGAGAGCGGCGCTATCGCGCGTGATCAGTGCGGGTGTGATTCCGATCGATCGGTCGGGCTCGAGGCTGCGATCTGCTATGCCGACCAGCTCCAGCGGTGCGCCGAGCCGGCGTTCGAGATTCGCAGCATTGCGGCGCAGCAGCTTAACGACACCGGTACCAACAGTGCCGCATCCGAGCAGGGCGATCCGCACCGGTTGTGACTTCGCGCCGGCCAATCCGTCTCCTCCCCCGAGTCCTTTGCGAATCTATGCGGTTGCGATGCGGCGCACTTTCGAGGCCGGCGCATTCGCGAGCGCCTGCTTGATTCCGCGAATTGCCTGGCGCGTGCGATGCTCATTTTCGATTAAGGCAAAGCGCACGAAACCATCGCCATCGGCGCCGAATCCGACGCCCGGCGAGACCGCAACCTTCGCCTCGCGCAGCAAGAACTTCGAGAACTCCAGCGATCCCATCTCACGAAACGGCTCGGGAATCGGCGCCCATACGAACATGGTGGCCTTGGGCTTTTCCACCGGCCATCCCGCGCGCGTGAGCCCTTCGCATAGCGAGTCGCGACGCTTGCGATACGTCGAGACGATTTCGCTGACGCAATCTTGCGGGCCATTGAGCGCCGCGATGGCGGCCACCTGGACCGGCGCGAAGATGCCGTAATCGAAGTATGACTTGAGCCGCGTCAACGCGCCGATCATATCGGGATTGCCGACGCAGAAGCCGACCCGCCATCCGGGCATGTTGTAACTTTTCGAGAGCGTGAAGAACTCGACGCACATTTCCTTCGCGCCCGGCACCTGCATGATCGAGGGCGCCTTGTAGCCGTCGAAGCACAGGTCCGCGTATGCCAAATCGTGCACCACCAGGATGCCGTTCTCACGCGCGAAATCGACCACCCGTTTCATGAACGCCAG
>JBGPMZ010000460.1:0-3325 GCA_041487255.1 Binataceae bacterium (SeqCode)
GACACGATCAGCGAGCCTGATGTCACGATCGTGATGTCGCCCCGCGAACGCTTCAGCGGAACCTTGCGCGCCATCGGCTCCTTGTACGAGCAACGGAGCGGGCCCTTCACCTTCATCTGTGTCGACGGCGGTTCGCCGCGAGCGGTCGGCCGCCGGTTGGCGGAGGAGTCCCGGCGTCGCGGATTCCGCCTCCTCCGGACCGAGCACTATCTGACGCCGAACGAAGCACGCAACCTCGCGCTTCCCGAGGTCAAATCGAAATATGTCCTGTTCATCGACAATGACGTCGAATTCGCGCCGGGCTGCCTCGCGGCGTTGAAGCGGTGCGCCGAGGAGACCGGCGCCGAGATCGTTGCGCCGATCGTGTGCATGGGCATGCCACTTCATTCTCTTGTTCATTTTGCCGGCGGCGACTCCCACATCAGCGACGAAGCCGGGAAACGGATCTACCACGAATCGCATCGCTGCTTGGACCGGAGGCTTGCGGACGTACGGTCCTCCCTGGTTCGACAGGCGACGGAGGGCGCCGAATTCCATTGCATGCTCGTCCGGACCGATGTTTTAGAGCGCTGCGGCCCATTCGATGAAAATCTGAAGGCGATCTACGATCACACCGATTTCTGCATGATCGTCCGGGCAAATGGCGGAACGGTGATGTTCGAGCCGGATGCCGTGGTGACGTATATCGCGAAAACGCGACTCGGCATCGGCGACCTTCCTTTCTTCTTTTGCCGATGGAGCGATGACTGGTCGCTTGCTTCCGAGACATACTTCCACAAGAAATGGAACACGGTTTTTACCGATGAGGTGACGCGCGGTTTCGTCGCGATGCATCGCCGGCGCGCCTGGTTGCCTGTTCGGCTGTTCCTACAGTCTCTGGTCGGCTGGCGCAGAAGCATATTTCTCTACGATACGGTCGCGAATGTGCTCATCCGGCTGGCCGAGCGGCGCCGTCAACGCGGGCTGGCACAGTCATAATCCGGTCGCCTTGGCAAGCGCCTGCGCGAGGCTCGCGAGCTTTTTCAGAGGCTGCAAAAGCCGCAACCCGAATGGCGATGCGAGCTGGTAGGACGCCGGCCGATCGAGCGACATGCCAATCGCCCAACTTCCATCCGACGCCTCGCGATAGGTCGCAAGAAGCGCGTTCGCCAGAACCGGGGCGCCGAACGAATGCGCCAGCGCCACGAGACCGTCGCGACAATCGCGGAATGCGTCCTTCTCGGCGTGGCAATGCAGCATCGCAAGATCGAGATTGTCGTCCAGTTCATTCGCCAACCGCATGAGAACGACCAACCGATCCGTCTCGTTCAGCCGCGCGGCGCCGGCGCGGAGGCGGTCGATCTCCGACGGGGCCCACGGCATCTCGAGATAGCGCCAAGCGAGCGATTCCGCCGGCTCGCCGATCACGGTGCGGACGCGCTCGCGCCGATGGCGCCATCTGGCGAGACCGAAATCACCTTGCTCGTAGGCGGCGTGCAAAAGCCCCGCGACGACGGCCACCGGCGGAGCGTCAACGGAGGCTAGAATGCTGGCGGTGCCAACAAGATGCGCCACGAACGGCTTGCCCGAACCGCGAAGCTGCCCGGCGAATAGCGCGGTGGCCAGTTCATAGCTATCCCGGACCCAGAGCAATTGCGCGTTCGTGTAACCCGCGTCATGAAGCTGCCGGTAAAGCCGCAGATTGGTTTGCGCGACCGGCTGGAGGACGTTCTTCTCGTCGGACGTCATGCTACCTGCGCAAGCGGCCGAGACACGCGCACCCTGCGCGAAGGGCTCTGTTATAACCGGCGCGCGCAACCTCGAGCAGATAGGATTCTGCTCCAACGGGCTGTCCGATCGCGATCCAGCTTCCCAGCGTGACGAGCGCGTATACCGCCGCTCCCAACGAAGACGCCGCAACAAGCGCGCGACCCGCCTCGGCCGCACCTGCCGCGTTATGCGCCCAACCGAACCCCATCGCGACCAGAACGGCCGCCATCGCCGCCGTTCCGACCACCGCGCGCCAGAGCTGTGACACGTAATCGCGCAGCGGCATGTGCATCGCCTTCACGCTGGCTCCAATGAACAGCACCGCTTCCAATGTTCCGGATGCGCCGATCGCGACCGCCGCTCCGAGGAGCCCAAACTGCAGCACGAGGGTGATCAGCAATCCCAGCCTCACCAGCGCGCTGACGAGATTGATGCTAAAATTAACCGACGGGACGCCGCGAGCGAGCAACATCGGGGCGATGATGTAAACAAAAACAGATAGCGTGCCGGTCAGGGCTAATACTTCGATGACCGGGACCGCTTCCTGCCATTTCGCGCCGAACAAGGCCGTAACCAGCGGATCCGCCACGAGCGAAATTCCCACGCCAGCGGGAAAGACCAGGAATGCGGCGATGCCGATGGCCCGCGCCATTGGTTCAGCGCCGCTTCCCCCACCCCGTGTAAACACCGAAAAGCTGGAATAGAGGACGTTGGTCAGCGGTTCGAGAACTTCGGACGCAGGGAGTGTCCCGATCTCCGTCCCGACCGTAAAGACGCCCACCGATGCCGGTCCGAACGCGCCGCCGATGACCAACGAATCGCACCGGTCCCGCAACAGCACGACGAAGCTGATGGCCCAGGTCCACAGCGAGAACGCGGATAGCTTTTTCCACGAACGTAGCGAGAAGCGCGGTCTGAACGGGTGCATCGTATAAGTGAGAACGCTCCGCAGAATGCGAGAGAGAAGGATTCCCGCCATCAGCGCCCAATAACTTGGCGAGATCAGCGCCCATGCGATGGTCAGGATCGAGCCCGAGATGCGCGGCACGATCCGGAGCTGGAATTCCTTCTCGTAAGAGAGACTCCGCCGGAATTCGACGATCCCGACATTTTCAAAACCGCTAACCAGCATGGTGGCGGCGAGCAGCAGCACGATCGACGACAGGCGCGGATCATGAAAGAAATAGGCGACCGGCCACGCGGAGGCAGCGACGATGACGGAATTGACGGCGCCGCGAAGCACATTGACCGTAAAGGCCGTATCGAACATCGACCGGTCCGGCGCACTCTCCCGAATCAGCGCATCTTCGACGCCGATGACCGAGAGAGCCTCGACGGCCAAAGCGAAAGTCGTCCCCAGGGCGATGACGCCGAAATCGGCGGGCACCAGAAGACGGGCCAGCACGAGCGTGCTGAGAAGCCCCAGCGTTCGCGAGGCAAACCGCCAACCTATGAGCCAACTTGCGCCCCGCGTCGTCCTGGCCGAGAGCGAGGCGGTGTCAGGCGCAGCCATGTCGGCTCGCGCCCGCAGGACGATGGAAAGCGGTGCCCTGCAGGTCGGCGCCGGGAGACAGTC
>JBGPMZ010000461.1:0-3322 GCA_041487255.1 Binataceae bacterium (SeqCode)
ATTGAGTGCGCTCCAGATTCCAACGCATCCGAAGAATCGCAACCGGATCAAAAAAGTCACGGAGAGAGAAATCGATCGCCACCTGATTCCTCAGCGCGAGTCCGGCAGCGCTTCGAATCTAGGTCTGCTCGAGCAGGCCCACGCAACCGTGAATCGACACGCTCGAAGCATTCGAACGGGAAAGTAGCTGTCAGGGACGATTCGGTGGCGATGACGCCGCGCGCGCGTCCATGTCTCACGGACCGAGGTTCCGCTTGAGCGAGCGTCCATCTGTACCGAGGCCGGTCCAATCCCAGCCTTGGCTCCCCCATACGTGACGTGAGGAAACCTCATAGCACGAATGCGCCGGTGTATTCACGTCTCCGATTGAACCCGCGTGGCATTGCCGACGGCGTCCGCGATCGAAGTCGGAACCCTCGTCTCTTGCAGCGACTTCGGCACACCTCACGTCGCCAATGCCCGCCGTTGAGCCACTCGCCGACCGGGTCGGGATGATACGGAATACGCCCGCTGGGACGACTCGGGCAGAGAGTCGCGCAGGCGCATGTCGGTTGCTTGTGAGATCGGCTCCGCGCTCAGGTCTGCATCGGCAGGGAGGTTACTCCCCGCATGGATAACGCTCCTTTGTAGGTAAGCGCCGGCTCCGGACTACTCAGGCGCAACCTGGGGAACCGCTCCAGAACCATTTCGAACGCGATCGACGCTTCCAGCCGACTGAGCGGTGCGCCAATGCAGAAGTGGATTCCCTCGCCGAAGCCCAGGTGCGCATTGGGCTGGCGGGCGATGTCGAAACGGTCGGGCTCGTCGAACTGCAAGGGGTCGCGATTCGCCGCCGCCAGCAAAACCATGACGATGCTGCGGGCCGTCACGTCTGTCCCGCCGATATTGGTGTCCTTGCGCGCCACCCGGACCGTGGAATGCACCGGGCTGTCGTAGCGAATCATTTCTTCAACTGCGGCGGCCATTAGCTGGGGCTGGCGGCGCAACCGTGTCATCTGATCCGGATGCCTCCCGAGCGCTAAAAGCCCATTGCCGATGAGGTTAGTAGTGGTCTCGTTGCCTGCGATCATCAAGAGTATCACGAACGCCAGCAGTTCCTCGGCGTTGAGGGCCTCGAGCTCATCGTGGGCGCCCACCAGCACGCTAATCAAATCATCGCCGGGCGTGCGCCTGCGCCTGAAGATCTCCTCGGTGAAGAACTCGCGCAGCGCGTCGGACGCTTCGACCGAGCCGGGCGGTGGCGGCGTGCCGGGCATTACAGCTATCGAAGCAATGATCGCGTCGGACCACTGCTTGAATTGATGTTGGCGCTCGTCGGGAACTCCGAGCATCTCCGCGATTACGCGAACCGGAAGAGGATCGGCGAATGTCGTGATCGCTTCGAACTCGGCGCTCACCCGTGTCTGACCCAGCAGTTCTGCCGCGATGGCGCGGATTCTCGGCTCCATTGCGCGAATCCGCGCCGGCGTGAACGCCTTGCTGGCGAGCCTGCGCAGGCGAGTGTGAACCGGCGGATCTGCGGTCTCGATGGTCGGCGCACCCCGGAACGGGTCGGTCAACTCGCGCCCCGGAACCTCGGGACGCTCGCTCGAAAAGCACTCATAGTTGCGCAACACGGCCATGACGTCGGCATATCGCGCGACCAACGTCACCGGCAGAAACAGATTCAGTTGCTTGGGAGGACCGTCGCGTAAAGGTTTGTAGGAGGGATAGGGGTTGGCGCGATACTCCGGGTCGAAGGGATTGAAGTAGACCTGCTCGACGTGATCGGCCATCAATTCGAGTCTCCAGAGCGAAAGAACACGTTGACGTGACTAGCACATCGTCAAAACAATATCCAAGCGTGAATTCCCCTTTTTGACTTCGAGAACACCCGATTCGTAGCCCGGTCCGAACTCAGCGTCTGACTTAAGACGCAATTGAGATATGGGTGTTGCAATCCTGGACTGTTTTCTTGGCTATAGTCCAAAAGACCTGCGGATAAATCGTGTCGACCGCGATTGCCTGCCAAGCCTATGGTGCCGCGTCGCGCAGGCGGATGTCGCTTTTGAGCGAGCCGCCGTCCTTGCCGACCAACGCCAGCCGGTGCGCCGGGCCGCTGAATAGCGCGGTGGCGCCGTCCGGCAAATGCCACATCGCGTCGGCCCGCGCGGCTTCTTCAAGCGACGACGCGTTGGCCGATGACGGCGCACCCAGGGACTTCTGCAGCTCCTGATAGACGTCGATAGTTTGTGACGGCATGAAGTGCGCAAACACCATCTGCATCCCGGCGGTGTCGGAGAACTCGTAGGTTACGTCCTGGTAGTCGATACTCGCGGAGTTAACATTCTCGAGCTTGTATGCGCGAGCGCCATAGGGGCTGGTTTGGGCGAGGCCGAGAGGAAAGCGGCGCTCGACATCGTCGAACGAGTCTCCAAAGGGAACCCCCATGAATGGTTTCAGTCCGCGCCGAGGGCTTTCCAGGTTGAGCGGATCGCTTGACGTGAGGCCGCATGCGATCGCGGTGAAGGCCAATGCAAACCACAACACCGGCGTCATCGCTATCCGAATCGATCGCATGATCAACTCCTTCGGGTGCTCGAATGAAATTTTCAGCCCCTTGGGGCGTTAGTCTTTCAGGAGTACTTCGCGACGGCCGAGGCCGGTAAGACAATCCGCGGACCAACGCTCTCAAGCGTTTTCAGCAGGATCGCCACTCGTTCCGCGCTCGAAAGATAGCGTTCGAAAATCGCCTCGAAGCCGCGAAACGGCCCTTCGACCACGCGCACCGGCTGCCCGCTGTTGTAGGGAAGTTCGCGGATCTCCACCACATCATCGACCCCGCGCGCGCGAATCTCGCTGACGATCGCATCCGGAACCACAATCGGATCGGCCCCGGCCGACACCAGGCCGGATACTCCGGCGAGGTATTTCACTTCGAAATAGTTGGTCTGCAGGTCAAGCCGCGCGAACACATAGCAGGGGAAGAGCGGAGCGATCGACATCGCAAGCCTGCCCCAGCGCGGCATCCGCGCCTTCAGCATCGGCAGGAAAACCTCCGACAGGCGCGGCGAGAGTTGATCGCGGACCCATCGCTCCTTGCCGGGCTTGGTGCGGATCAAATACCACTGGTCCGGGGCCTTCGATGACATCGGCGCTCCTTTCGAACACGGGAAGTTAGCCGAGATTGGGGGTTGAAGCAAAACTCCGATCGAGCAGAAACGAAAGGCGGCTGCACAGTGCGCAGCCGCCTTCGGGTTGCAGAGCTGGTTAAGGCTTAGATTTCGTAGCTGATGGTCGCTTCGATTTCGTTGATGCGCTGGTTGCGGCTGAATATGAACGG
>JBGPMZ010000462.1:0-3314 GCA_041487255.1 Binataceae bacterium (SeqCode)
AATTGATAGAAGGTGCTCTTCGCGATGTTCCGTTTCCGGGCGGTAGTGAGTTCATCACCAAAGGCGCCATCGAGCGCGTGCCAGGTAAGGCGCCGTTTGCGCCGCGATATCCAATACGCGGTTATGCCAATGGCCGAGGCAATCGCGTCCCTCACCCTAAGTGGAAGGTGACGACTAACCCTCAGGAGCGCGATCACCAGCAAAAAGTACAGATCTTTCGCGCGCACCCGCGACATTCAGCCGGCCTCGATCAGCATCCTCCGCTGGACCTTGCCGGTAGGTGTCTTTGGTAGGGTGTCCCTGAATTCGACCAGGCTGGGAATTTTGAAGTCAGCGATCTTTCCGCCGCAGAACAGCACCAACTCTTCCTCGGTGCATTGTCCGCGCAAAACCACGACCGCTTTTACTTTCTCGTCGCCATAGGGGGTCGGCAGACCTACTACAACCGCTTCTTCCACCGCCGGATGGCTTTCGAGAACTTCCTCCACCTCGCGTGGA
The DNA here is from genome assembly GCA_041487255.1 of Binataceae bacterium (SeqCode). GTDB lineage: Bacteria > Desulfobacterota > Binatia > Binatales > Binataceae > DATGKG01. The sequence continues at coordinate 499 of JBGPMZ010000462.1, forward strand.
TCGATCTTGTAACCGCCGCGGTTGATGAAGAACTTCTTCCTGCCAACCAGATAGAGGAGCCCCTGTTCACCTCTCCTGCCTAAGTCGCCGCTAAAGAAGTAGCCGTCCTTAAACGCCGCCTGATCGACCATTCCGTCGTAACTTTTAATCGCGAAAGGGCTTCTTATCGCTAACTCTGCCAGCGCACCAAGCTCGGCGATCTTCCCATCCTCGCCGATCAATTCGACATCGACACCTGCCAACGGTCTGCCTACCGACTCCAGCGAGCCGGCTATGTCCTGGTCGAGGTTGACACTTATGCTTCCGGTCTCGGTCGAGCCGTATAGCTGGCGAACGTAGAATCCAAAGCGCTCATGGAATTCATGATTGCGCCTGGCCGGCATCGCGGCGCTGGCCGACACGCTCAGCCGCAGCGATGACAGGTCGGGGCGGCGGCGAAAGTTGGCTTTCGCGAGCATGATGAACATGAACGGTATACCTATGAACACCGACAAGTGGTGATCTTCGATTGCAGCGGCGACCGCGCGCCGCTCATATTCCGGCAACGGGTAGAGTGAGGCTCCGGCGCGAATGCTGGTCAGCATCGTGCGCATCAAACCATTGACGTGAGAGAACGGCGCGACGCCCAGAAAGCGGTCTTCCTGGGTGGTACCGAGGGTCTCCATGAGACTCGCGAGTTCAAGCAATAGCTGTGCGTGCGTTCTAGCTATGCGCTTTGGCGTTCCGGTAGAGCCGGAAGAGAACTGATACATCGCCGGGCTAGCGGGGGCGACCTTGACTTCCGGCAATGGCGGAGCGGTAGCTGATTGATCCTCGACCTTTATCAGCTCGCATGGCTTCGGCATCGCCGAGAGCACATCTTTCGAGAGCGCCTCCAACCCGCGGCAGGTAATCAGCAATGACGATGCTGTGATGTCAAGAAAGTACCGCAGCTCAGTCTTTTGGTAGCCATGATTGAGAGGTACGACGATCGCGCCCACTGCCGCCGCCGCGAAGTAGCTGATTACAAAGTCGGCGCCGTTCGGCATGAACAACGCCACCCGATCGCCGGGGCGAACTCCCAGCTGATAGAGTCGAGCAGAGAGTGCGGCGACGAGCTTTCCAAGAGCGTCATAGGTCAGGACTCGGTCGCCATCGACTATAGCTTTCCGGCCGGCAAAGTCCTTGACCACCGCGGCAAGCATTTCACTGAGGGTCTCCATCAGCCGGCTTCCTGATTCGATGAGTTGGCTCGCTCCGAGGTCTTTCGCAGGACATATTCGGCCAGCGTTCTGATGGTTTTGAAGAGACCTGCGGTCAGGTCAGAATCATCGACCTCAATATCGAACTGCTTTTCGATCGCCGCAATGAGAGTAAGGGCGTCGATGGAATCAAGACCGATTCCGCGGCCGAGCAAGGGCGTAGTTACGCTGCTCGCCTTATAAATTCGCGGATCCAGCTCAAGCTCGGCAACCAGGATCTCCTTGATCGCCTCCTCGATTTGCTCGCGCGAGATTGCTGCCACCAAAAGTCCTCGCGATCGAATGTCAACGGCACGCGGTGCGCCAGCAGCATATCGCGGAACGAATCGAAAGGGGATGCGTCAGGTGGAATGGTCATTTGGGTTTCGATGGACTGTCATGCGCGTAGCGCAGCAACCCAAAATGCGAGGAGCGCCCCGAAGGACGCTCCTCGCAGCATAGCTGAATAATTAGCGATTACCGCCGGCACAACTTCACCGGGCCGGCAAACGGCCTATTCAACCGGGCAGTTGCAAACTCCGCCGCCGGTGCCGTTACCAATCAGAACGCCGCACTGATTCTGCAGATAGGTCAGGTTAGCCGGGTCGCCGCCACCATTGTCATAGAGGCCGACTTCGGTAAGTCCCGAGACACCCCCGCCCCATTTCCTGGCAACGTCCTGGTTATGGGTAATGCTACCCAGCAGGTTACTGTCTATTGTGACTTCGTAGCCCGGGACGTTGGTTGGATTGCAAGTAGCAAAGGGAACATTAGGCGCAGTGGCGACGATCGCGATGACGCCGTTGCCGTGATCTGCGCCCTCAGGTCCTCCGCGAAGACCCCAGTTGGAGGTCAGGTTCTTCTCGACCGACAACGTCAACAGTCCCGCCGAAGTAACCAGACAACCGCAACACTCGCCCATCTCCTCGTCGTCATCGAACACGTAAATCATGGCGCAAACTGGATGTTCGAGACCGCCCGCGAGGAACGGGTTCGCCGATCCGTTGGGGTTGAGCAAGCGAACGATGTTGTCCCCCTCCCCTGCGACATCGCAAAGAACGTTTGGCGTCGAGCCGTAGCAAGAGCCACCTCGCTCGGTGGTCGTGTAGTACGCCCAGAGCGCTTGGCCCGGCAGTGCGCCCGTAACCTGCGCGCCCCCGCCAGTCGAGCCGCGGTGCATCGAACCCGCATCCGCCACAGCTGACAATCCAAGCGAAATCAGGAGCATCGCGCTGCACCACGCGATTCCCTTCAGAATTCGGCTCATAAGCCCTGGTCCTCCCACGCTATCGCCTATTCGCGGCCAAAGTGGCCGCCGACAGAGGTCCATAGCACATTGTAGAAGGGAAGAGCCAGCGCATGTCGAAAATTAATCAGCACAGGAGATGGGACCAATGGGAGGTTCGTTTGGGTTTAATGAATTGGTGGTGTGTGCGAGGTGCAACGCAGCATCCCAAAATGCGAGGAGCGCCCCGAAGGACGCTCCTGGCAGGATAGCTGGATGTTCGAGATTAGCGCCGGCCTACCATCACCCGGGCCGGCGAAACGGTCCTATTCAACCGGGCAGTTGCAAACTCCGCCACCGGTACCGTTGCC
>JBGPMZ010000463.1:0-3309 GCA_041487255.1 Binataceae bacterium (SeqCode)
ATGGGTCGAACTGCTTCCGCCGCTGGTGCGCCGCGGTCAGTCCGCGATTGCGAATGCATCGCCTGTCGAAGCGGACGCCCCAAGCGTGGTCGTGCATCATGGATGCGTCGCGCAGGTCCTCGCTGATTCGGAGAACCGCAACAGCGAGCGACTCCTTCGCGCGGCAGGATATCGCGTGCTGCAGATGCCCGAGACGATATGCTGCGGCGCGCTCGATCTGCACGCCGGCAACGCCGCGCGAGCGATCGCGTTCGCACGCGCGAATGTTCGTCTGTTCATGGACCTCGCGCCGGATGCGATCGTATCGGCGGCCTCGGGTTGCTCGACCGCGATCGCCGAGTACGGCGCGATCCTCAAGCACGACGCCTCCGCTGGCGACGCGCGCGAGATCCAGTCGAAAGTGCGCGACCTTAGTGCGCTGCTGCTCGAACGGATGCCGAGATTCCGCAAGCTCGAGTGCACCGTCACCTACCATGACGCGTGTCACCTCGTGCACGGGCTCGGCGTGCGCGACAACCCGCGCAAGCTCCTGCGCTCGATTCCCGGCGTGCGTCTCATCGATCTCGCCGAGGCGGATCTCTGCTGCGGCTCGGCGTGGAGCTACAATCTGACCGAGCCCGAAATGGCGCGCGCGCTGGCAAAGCGGAAAGCCGACAACATCGTCACAACCGGCGCCGACTATGTGGTGCTGTCGAATCCCGGATGCGAGTTTCAGATCGCCGCGGAACTCAAGCGCCGCGGCGCGCCGATCCGGGTGATTCACCTCGCAGATTTTCTCGCCCTCGCGCTGCCGGACGACCAATGACGATGAGCGACGACCTCGAAGTCAAATTCTACTTCGCGTACACCAGCCCCTTCACGTATCTGGCGTGGGCGCCGGCGCGCGACCTCGAGCGCACTCATCGGGTGAAGCTGCGCTTCATTCCGTACGGCGTGAACATCCGCAAGACCTACGGCGACCTCGACAATCCCGAGACCGAACGGCGCAAGGTCCGCTACCTCTATCTCGACGCGCGCCGCATCGCGAAGGAGCGCGGCCTCACCATTTATCCGCCGAAGAAGATTTTCTCGTGCCGCCTCGCATTCTACGGCGGTCAGTTCGCGGCGAAGCATGATCGCTTCATTCCCTACTCCGAGCGCGTGTTCGAGCGCTTCTGGAAGCACGAGCTCGACGTCGAAAAGGCGGAGGCGATCGACGGCGTCCTTACCGAGGTCGGTCTCGACGCGAACGAATTTCATCGCTATGTCGAGACTGACGCGCGGGCCGATCTGGATCGCTGCTTCGAGGAAGCGGCTGGAGATCAGGTCTTCGGGGTTCCAACCTTCATCGTCGACGGTGAGCCGTTCTGGGGTGAGGACCGCGTCGACTGGGTGATCAGGAAGCTCGACGCGCTAGGCCTTCGGCGCTGAACCGGGCCGCTCGGTGATCGTGAGGTGACGGGGCTGCGACTTCACGCGCTGAAGCCATCGGCGAATGGCAGGATACCTGCCGAGATCGAATCCGCCCTCATCCGCGACGTGTGTGTATGCATACAGAGCGATGTCGGCGATCGAGTAGCTGTTGCCGACGAACCACTCGCGCGATGCGAGATGCTTCTCCATCACGTCGAGCGCGTCGTAACCGCGGCGGATCATAACATCGAGCATAGCGCGGCGAGGATCCTGCACCTCGGGGCCGACATGCACCAGGTATCGCACGCTCGCGATGTATGGTTCGTGACTGTACTGTTCGAAGAAGAGCCACTGCAGAACCTGCGCGCGCTCGAATCTACTTTGCGGAATGAACTGGGTGTTCTCCGCGAAGTAGCTGATGATGGCATTCGATTCGAACAGTAGCCTGCCATCGTCGAACTCGACCGCGGGAATGCGACCGTTGGGAAACTTCGCGAGGAACTCCGGCGTGCGGGTCTCGCCCTTGATGATATCGCGCTCGATGAGCTCGAAAGGAATTCTAAGTTGCGTCAGCAGCAGCCTGACTTTGTAGCCGTTGCCGGAGGGCAGATAGTCGTATAGCCGCAGCGCGGCCATCTACAGCTCGGGGCTCGCCGGCAGGAACGACTCGCCCATGAGGTAGGCGTCGAGGGCGCGCGCACATTCACGGCCTTCCCAGATCGCCCACACCACCAGCGACTGGCCGCGCCGCGTATCCCCCGCCGCGAAAACTCCCGGCACACTCGCCTGATAGTTGTCGCATAGCACGTTGCTGCGAGGATCGAGCTTGAGGCCGAGCTGCGAAATAATTCCGTCGGGCTCGGGGCCGAGGAATCCGAGCGCCAACAGGACCAGGTCGCAATCGAGTTCGAAGTCGCTGCCCGGAATTTCCTCCATCGCCATCCGGCCGTCGCCGGCCTTCTGCCAATTGAGCCTGATGCCGTGGAGCTTCGTCACGTGTCCGTGCTCGCCGGAGAACTTTTTGGTGTTGATGCTCCAGTCGCGATTCACGCCTTCTTCATGAGAGGTGGAGGTGCGCAGGATCATCGGCCAGTCGGGCCACGGCATCTCGAGCGTGCGCTGCTCCGGCGGCATCGGCAGCAACTCGTACTGATGCACGCTGAGGGCGCCCTGGCGATTCGAAGTGCCGAGGCAATCGGAACCGGTGTCGCCGCCGCCGAGGATCACCACGCGCTTGCCCTTCGCGGTGATCGTGACGTCCTCGGGAACGATGTCGCCCTGGTTGCGCTTGTTCTGCTGCGGCAGGAAGTCCATCGCGAAGTGGATGCCCTTGAGGTCGCGCCCGGGAATCGGCAGGTCGCGCGGCTTGGTCGCGCCCATCGTAAGCGCGATCGCATCGAACTTCGCGCGCAGGTCGTCGGCATTGATGTCGATGCCGACGCGGCAGTTGGTCACTACCTCGACGCCCTCGGCCTTCATCTGCTCGACGCGCCGATGGACATTTTGCTTCTCGAGTTTGAAATCCGGAATGCCGTACATCAGTAGACCGCCGACGCGATCCGATCGCTCATACAGAGTGACCGCGTGACCGGCGCGCGCGAGTTGTTGCGCGCATGCGAGGCCCGCGGGTCCCGAGCCGACCACCGCGACACGCTTGCCGGTGGTGCGCGGGGCCGGTTGCGGCCTGATCCATCCCTGTGACCAGGCGTGATCGATGATGTTCTTTTCGATCAGCTTGATAGTGACGGGATCGTTGTTGATGTTCAGCACGCAGGCTTCTTCGCATGGCGCCGGACACACGCGGCCGGTGAACTCGGGAAAATTGTTGGTTGAGTGAAGGCGGTCGATCGCGTCCTTCCAGCGCCCGCGATAAATCAGATCGTTCCAATCGGGAATGATGTTGCCGAGCGGGCAACC
>JBGPMZ010000464.1:0-3296 GCA_041487255.1 Binataceae bacterium (SeqCode)
CCCTGCGCAGCGCGCGGTCGTATGGTTTCTGCTCGTCGCATCGTTGTTGTTCGTCTTCCAAACGCTGGTCGGCGGGTTGGCGGAACATTATCGGGCGGAGCCCGCACAGTTCTTCGGGATCGACGTGTCACGAGTATTTCCTTACAACGCGATTCGCACCTGGCACGTACAACTTTCGATTTTCTGGGTTTCCGTGTCCTTCCTTGCGATCGGAATTTTCATTGCGCCCTTGATTGCGGGCCGCGAGCCGCGCCATCAGGCGCTACTCACGATCATCCTGCTGGTCGTGGTTGCGATCGTGGTCTTCGGCAGTTTGATTGGTGAGTACGCAAGTATTCAGGGATGGCTCGGAGGTTCCTGGTTCTGGATCGGCGATCAGGGATGGGAATATCTGGACTTGGGGCGCTTGTGGCAAATCCTGCTGGTGGTGGGACTCGGCCTGTGGGTCTTCATTGTGTGGCGAGGTTTGCGCGCACCGCTGGGCGCCAATGCGTATGGCAATCTGCCCTGGCTGCTGTTCTATGCGGCGCTCGCGATCCCCGCGTTTTACGCGGTGGGTTTGCTGGTCAAATCGCGCGGCACCTTTGTGATCGCGGATTTCTGGCGCTTCTGGGTGGTTCATCTGTGGGTCGAGGATTTTCTTGAACTGTTCACCACCGTGGTCGTCGCGTACCTGTTCGTGCTGCTCGGCATGGTCACCGAACGCACCGCGGTTCGCGTCATCTACCTCGACATCATTCTCTATTCGATGGGCGGCGTGGTCGGCACCATGCATCATCTCTATTTCAGCGGCACCCCGGCGGTTCACATGGCGCTGGGCGCGGCGTTTTCGGCAATGGAGGTGATCCCGCTGTTGATGCTTACGTTGGAGGCGTGGGCCTTCATGCGATCGGGCGAGCGCTCGGTGGCCGGCAACCGTCATCCGCATCGATGGGCGGTATGGTTTCTGATCGCGACCGGCTTCTGGAATTTTCTGGGGGCCGGCGTGTTTGGGTTCCTCATCAATCTGCCGATCGTCAGTTACTACGAGATAGGAACCGGTCTCACCGCGAATCACGCGCACACTTCGATGATGGGCGTGTATGGGATGCTCGCGATCGGCTTACTACTGTTCTGTCTGCGCTACCTGACCCGGCCCGAAGCATGGAGCGATCGGCTGGCGAGGATCTCGTTCTGGTCGCTCAACCTCGGGCTCGCCTGGATGGCATTCTGCAATCTGTTTCCGGTCGGAATCGTGCAGCTGTACGATTCGGTCAACATCGGATACTGGCACGCGCGCGATCCGGAGTTTATCGCGACCCCGTGGATCCATTTCCTCGAGTGGATGAGACTGCCGGGTGACGCGCTGTTCATCGTGGGCGGAACCCTTCCGTTGGTGCTGCTGTGTTTGCGCGCGATCCGGTCCCCTAATCCTCTGCGCGCGAACCCCGACGAGGTAGCGGCTCCTTTGTTTTCGGTCGATTCCGCCGCTGCGGATTGATCCTCGCGTCAGATCGAGGGCGGCGGGATGGCGCCGCGCGCCACTTCATACGCCGATGATACCCGAAGCACCGTGGGCTCATCGAAAGGCCGCCCGATGATCTGCATCGAGAGCGGCAGGCCGTCGCTGCCCAATCCCGTCGGAAGCGCGAGCGCAGGTTGTCCGGTGCAGTCGAAGGGCGCGGTGAAGCGCAGAATCTTGTTGACAACATCCACCCGCGGCTCATCGTCGCCTACCAGCCTGCTCTCGCCAATCTTCGGCGCGGTGATAGCGCTGCCCGGCGCTGCCAGGACGTCATGTTTTTCCATCGCGGCGAGCGCGTCGGCGAGGACCTTCGCGCGCGCTCTTTGTGCGCGAACGTAAGCCACGCCGGTGATCGCCATCCCGGATTCGAGCAGACGGCGCACGTCGGCGCCGTAGTCGTTGGGACGCGTGCGCATCCATTCCTCGTGATATTCGAGCGCCTCGGTGAAGGTCGCGATGCTGTTGATGACATTTGCGCTTGGCAACGTCGGAATGGAGACCTCATCGACCATCGCACCCAGGTCGGCGAGCTGCCCCATCGCCGCTTTGAACGATTTTGCGACGTCGTCCGACAGTCCATCCATTAGCTCGCGAATCACACCGACGCGGATCCCCGTCACGCCCATGTTCAGCGTCGCGGTGTAGTCCGGCACCGGTCCGCGGCTGGAGCTGGAATCGAGCGGGTCGTTCCCCGCGATGACGTTCAGCATCAGCGCGGCGTCGCGCACGGTGCGCGTGATGGGCCCGACGTGATCCATGGTGTAGGCGAGGGGAACCACACCGTAGCGGCTGACGCGGCTCCAGGTCGGCTTGAGCCCGACGCATCCGCACAGCGAGGCGGGAATACGAATCGAGCCCCCGGTGTCGGTGCCAATAGTGGCGGCCGCCGTGCGCGCCACGATCGCGGCCGCCGAGCCGCCACTGGAACCGCCGGGGATGCGATCGAGCGCGTACGGATTTCGGCATACCCCCCAATGTGGATTCGTCGAGGTGATGCCGTACGCGAACTCGTGCAGATTGAGCTTCCCGAGCATCACCGCGCCCTGCGCCTTCAGGCGCGCCCATGAAGTCGCATCGAAGTCGGGACGAAAGTCAGCGAGAATTTTGGAGCCGCCGGTAGTCAGCACACCCTTAGTATAGAGAAGGTCTTTCAAGCCGACCGGCACGCCATGAAAGGCGCCGCGCCAGTTTCCCGAAGTGATTTCGCTTTCCGCCTGCTTCGCCGCCGCGACCGCATCGTCAGCTGTGACCGTGATGTAGGAGCGAATCTTTTCATCGACGCGCGCGATACGATCGAGATAGGCCTTGACGACTTCAACCGGCGAGACTTTCTTGGCGCGCAGGTGATCGGCCAGCGTGGCCACATCGAGATTGAGGATTTCGCTGAATGCCATGTGGGTCCCCTCCTTGGTCAGGCCTTTCTGGAGTTGAGGTGTGAGGCCTCGGCGACAAGGGTCGCATAGCTGAAGGCAGGTCCGATTCCGGTGAGCGGAAGCGTGCCAAGGTAACGGGAGAGCGTCAGCATCGCGCCGGCCGCATTCGCCACCGAATGTGCATCATGGTCCGTGATGTCGTAGTCGAAAACCTCGCGCGCGATTTGCTTGACGGTTTCGCCGGTAAGCTGTGCCATGGCGGGTTCCTCCAAGTCGCTTCAGGTCGCGGTGCGACTCGCAACATTTACATCGCAGCTACCGAAATTTGAAGAGAAGAAGGTTGCTCACGGCAAATTGTCCGCGGTCGGACGTTGTTCGCAATCGCGAGCAGGTCAACTTGCTCGCATTAGGCACCGAGC
>JBGPMZ010000465.1:0-3296 GCA_041487255.1 Binataceae bacterium (SeqCode)
CAATCCCACCAGGCCAAGAAAGTCGCACCGAAAGGCTGACGGTGAATCTGGCCACGGCGGACCCGAAAACGAGGCCTTTGCGACGCCGATGACGCGCATCCCCATCGCCGCCATCTCATCGACTTTACCGAGAACCTCCTTCAGCGCATCATCGTTCAGACCGCACATGCTTGCGATCGCCTCCGGAGCTCCTTTCGAAGCAACCACGTGCTCATCGCGTTGTGCAGACTTCCAAATGTGAGTGTTGGCCAAAAGTTGAGAGCTTAGCCCGTACTCATGAGCGAGGCTCCAATCCTCATGCATCCGGCCCGAGCTGGTAAGAGTTTGCTCGCCAAGTTCGCGGAAGGCGCGTTCCATCGGATCGAAGGGATGCACCTCACTGGCAAGAACGCCGAACTCGATGAGAGAAAGGAACTTCTCCGGAATCGGCTCCCCCTTGCCTGCTGGTTGGACGCGCAAGGACTCCCCGCTCGCGAACAGCTCAGCTATCGACATTCGATTGACAGTAAGGGTTCCAGTCTTGTCGCTACACAAGACGCTCGCGGCGCCGAGGGTTTCTATCGTCGCGGAACGTCTCGTCAGCACTTGGGCCTTGGAAATTCTCCAGGCTCCCATGACCATGAAAATCGTGAGTACGAAGGGGAACTCCTCCGGCAGCAGGGACATCGCAAGCGTGATTCCAGCGAGCAGCCCCTCGAGCCACGATCCACGCATCAGCACGTAGAGAACAACCACGAGCAGACTGAGCCCTATCCCGATCACAGCCAAGGTTCGAACCAGGCGGCGAACCTGTAGATGAAGCAGACTTGGTTCGACGACGATCTCGCCCAATGCTTTGCCGATTTTCCCGATCTCGCTCGCAGCTCCGGTGGCATTGACCTCGCCCACGGCTTGCCCACGGACAATCATGGTTCCTGCGAATGCTAGCGCCGCGGTGTCTTCGCTTAGTTTGTTCGAGGCCGATTCCGCCGCATTCGGCAGTCGGGCGCGCTTTCGAACCGGAACGGATTCGCCGGTAAGCAAAGATTCATCGGCCTCGAGGTCATTGCAAGAAATGAGCATCGCGTCGGCTGGGACCCGATCGCCCTCAGAGAGAATGACGATGTCTCCGCGCACAACCTCACGGCCGGGAATACGTCTACTGAATCCGCCACGGACCACCAATGCGCGGGGACTAGTCAAATCGCGTAGCGCTTCAAGAACCCGCTCAGTACGGTTTTCCTGGATGATAGCTATCGCAACGGTTGTGATTGCGGACCCAATCAGTATCAGGGCTTCGCCGATGTCGCCGAGCACGAGGTAGATGGCGCTAGCGACGAGCAGAAGCTGAAACATCGGCTCGCTGGATATCTCAATCGCGATTCGTAACAGGTTGCGTCGTCGAGGCTTCGCGAGCTCGTTATAACCTTCCGAACGCAGGCGCAAAGCTGCCTCGTCTTCCGACAGCCCGCTCATCAGCGAAGGGAGAGCGCCGGCGTTTATGCTGCTATCAGAAATCCGCGGCGCTGCTGGCATCGGCCAACATCCGCACATTTTCAGGCATGACGCAAACTTGTCAGGCGCCGAATCTCTGCGCTCCACGCGCTTTGGCTTTTGCGGTCTCTTCGGCCCGATTCTTCGGTGGCGCGGTGGTTTCGAGTGCACGAAGAAGCTGACCTGAGATGTCGGCGATCGCGTCGACCGCGGCTTCGAATGACTCTTCGTTTGCCTTCGAGGGTTTGTTGAACCCGCTGATTTTTCTAACGAACTGGAGCGAAGCAGCGCGAACCTCTTCGGCATTGACCGGCGGCTCGAAGTTGAAAAGGGTTTTGATGTTTCTGCACATTGACGTCCTCGAGGTGCTGCTACCGCGGATCGGCGAGCTTCAGCAACTGCTTTCCGAAATTGGCACCGGTGAAAAGCCGGATGATGGTCTTCGGCGCATTTTCGAGGCCGTGCTGCAGGTCGATTTTGTTCTTTACCTTGCCTTGCGCATACCACGCGCTCATTTCGCCGAGCGCCTCGGGAAAGTGCTTGAGGAACTGAAACACCAGGAAGCCCTCCATCCGCGCGCCATGCAGAATGAGGTTGAAGTAATTCTTCGGGCCGGGCCCGGTCATGCCGGTTTCGTTGTAGCGCGAGATCGCCCCGCACAGCACGATGCGCGCACCATCGCGCATTCGCGCCAGCGCATCATCGAGGATCTCGCCGCCGACATTGTCGAAGTAGACGTCGATGCCGTTGGGGCAATGCTGGGTGAGCGCCTTCCCAACCTTCTCATTCTTATAGTCGATGGCGGCATCGAAGCCCGCCTCTTTAGTCAGCCATTCGCACTTGTCGGGGCCGCCCGCGATGCCGATGACGCGGCATCCTTTGACCTTCGCGATCATTCCCGCAACCGACCCGGTTGCGCCCGCCGCGCCTGACACCACGAAGGTCTCGCCCGCTTTCACACTTCCTACCGAGATCGTACCGAAGTATGCGGTCAGCCCCGTGGTTCCGAGCAACGACAGCGCTAGCAGCGGATCGGTGCCGGCCGGGAGCTTCTGCAAGCCCATCAGACCTTTGCCGTCGCTAATGGTGTAGTCTTCCCATCCGAAGAGTCCCTGCACCAGGTCGCCCTTCGCGATACCTTGCCGCTTCGAATCGACCACCTGTCCTACGGTTCCCGCGAGCATGACATTTCCGACCGGGATGGCCTTCATATAGGTGTCCATCGACATCCATCCGCGCTGGGTCGGATCGAACGAGAAGGCGAGGTTGCGCACCAACACCTGCCCGTCCTGCAATGAGGGCACCGTGCTTTCGTTCCAGCGAAAATCGCTTTCCTTGATGAGACCCTGCGGGCGCGCTGCCAAAAGCCATTGCCGATTCTTCAGTTCCGCCATCGAAGCACCTCCCCGGTGCAGGTTTGCCATATCGTTGCAGATGCAATCCAGTTTCGATAGCGACTAGCTCTCGTTCTTGCGCGTCCGATCGCGCTCCGCTAGCAGATCGCGTAAGCGACCTTGGAGGAGTCATGCCATATCTAAATCGCGACGGGGTCAACATCTATTATCAGGAGCGCGGCAAAGGTCCCGCCGTCCTGCTCTCGCATGGCTACAGCGCGAGTGCACGGATTTGGTCCGGCCAGATGGAGGCGCTCTCCGACCGCTATCATTTAATTGCGTGAGACATGCGCGGGCACGACCGCTCCGATTCACCCGACAATCCCGCACTCTATTCGCATGAGTCGACCGTGGCCGACATGGCGGCGATCCTCGATGCGTGCAATGCGAAGCGCGCGGTGATTGCAGGGCTATCGTTGGGCGGCTTTA
>JBGPMZ010000466.1:0-3294 GCA_041487255.1 Binataceae bacterium (SeqCode)
CACCACGCCGGTAATTTTTCTCTACTTCGATCGCCTCGCTCCGGAGTCCGAGAAGGTCCGGGCGGAGGCTGCGGAGATGCAGACTCCGCGCGTGCAGGCGATATGAGCTTCTCGGAAACTTTCATCAAAAATTCGGTCGGCACTACCTTGCTGACGATCGCCATCGCGCTCGCGGGCATCATCGCATTTCGCTTGCTGCCGGTTGCGCCGCTGCCGCAGGTCGAGTTCCCGACCATTCAGGTGCAGGTGAGTCTTCCCGGCGCGAGCCCCGAGACGATGGCATCCTCTGTCGCAACTCCGCTGGAGCGGTCGTTCGGGCGCATCGCCGGCCTGACCGACATGACCTCGACCAGCTTCCTTGGTCAGACCAGCATCGTTTTGCAATTCGATCTCAATCGCAACATCGACGCGGCCGGGCGCGACGTTCAGGCCGCGATCAACGCCGCCAACAGCAACCTACCGAGTAACCTGCCGGCCAAGCCCCTCTATCGGAAGGTGAATCCTGCCGACGCGCCGATCATGATCCTCGCGCTGTCGTCGAACACCGAAAGCGCCGGCCAGGTGTACGACGCCGCATCTTCGATTCTCGCGCAGAAGCTCTCGCAGATTGAGGGCGTCGGCCAGGTCTGGGTCGGTGGTGGCGCATTGCCCGCGGTGCGGGCCGAGCTCAATCCCACTCAGCTTAATGCCCACGGAATCAGTCTCGAGCAGGTTCGCGCCGTCCTTGCCGCGTCTAACGCGAATCGTCCCAAGGGCGAGATCGCCGACGATACCAAAGCATGGTCGCTCTCGACGACCGATCAACTTTTGAAGGCTGACCAATACCGTCCTTTGATCGTCGCCTACCACAACGGCGCCGCGGTAGTTCTTTCCGATGTCGCGCAGGTCAACGATTCAGTCGAGAACGTGCGCACCGCCGGGATGATCGATGCCAAACCCGCGATGCTGGTGATCATCAATCGCCAGCCCGGCGCAAACATCATCGACGCCGTGGATCGGATCTACGCGGCGCTGCCCGCGCTGCACGCCGCGATTCCCGCCGACATGACACTGACGGTCGGGATGGATCGCACCACCACCATCCGCGCCTCGGTGCATGATGTCGAATTCACGATGCTGATTTCGATCTCGCTGGTGATCATGGTGGTGTTCCTGTTCCTGCGCAACGCGCGCGCCACCCTGATCCCCGGGATGGTGGTGCCGCTCTCGTTGGTCGGTACGTTCGCCATCATGTACTTGTTAGGTTACAGCATCGACAACCTCTCGCTGATGGCGTTGACGATCTCGACCGGCTTCGTGGTCGACGACGCGATCGTAGTGATCGAGAACATCTCGCGCTACCTCGAGGAGGGTTATACGCCCTATCGGGCGGCGGTGCGCGGCACCCGCGAGATCGGATTCACCGTCATGTCGATCAGCCTCTCGCTGATCGCGGTGTTCATTCCAATTCTGTTGATGGGCGGAATTGTCGGGCGCCTGTTTCGCGAATTCGCGGTCACCCTCGCGGCGGCGGTCGCAGTCTCGATGGTCGTGTCGCTGACCACGACCCCAATGATGTGCGCGAAACTGTTGCGCTCGCAGCACGATCGCCCGCACGGGCGCTTCTATCGCACCAGCGAAAGTGTATTCGACACGATGCTCGCGAATTACGATCGAAGCCTGAAGTGGGTATTGCGGCATCCCGCGCTGATGCTGACCGTCGCGCTCGCGACCCTGGTTCTCAATATCTACTTGTTCAAGATCATCCCGAAAGGATTTTTCCCGGAACAGGACACCGGCAGGCTGATGGGCGCGGTGTTCGCCGATCAGGACACTTCATTCCAGGCGATGCACGATCGCCTGGTGCAGGTCATCAAGGTGATCAACCAGGATCCGGCCGTCGACAACGTGCTCGCATTTACCGGAGGCGACGGCGGCGCAACCAACAATGCGCGTTCCTTCATCGCGCTTAAGCCGCTGCGCGATCGGAAGATCAGCGCGCAGGAAGTCATGGCAAGGATCCGCAAGCATTCGTCCAAAATTCCGGGCGTCAGTCTTTACATGCAAGGAGTTCAGGATCTTCGCATCGGCGGCAGACTCTCCAGCGCCGAGTTTCAGTACACGCTGCAGAGCGACGATCTGCCGCTATTGATGGAATGGGCGCCGAAGCTGCTGAGCAAGATGCGCACCATCCCGCAGTTGACCGACGTGAGCAGCGATCAACAGAACAGCGGGCTGGCCGCCAACCTGGTAATCGATCGCGCGACCGCGGCGCGATTGGGCATTACGCCGCAGCTACTCGACAACACCTTGTATGATGCATTCGGGCAGCGCCAGGTTTCCACCATATATACTCCGTTGAATCAGTATCATGTGGTAATGGAGGCGGCGCCGGAGTTTTGGCAAAACCCCGACGGACTCAAACAGATTTACCTCAATTCAAGTAACGGCGGTCAGGTTCCGCTCAGCGCGATTACGCGCTACGAATCATCGACCACGCCCCTCACGGTCAATCATCAGGGCCAATTCCCCGCGGTGACAATTTCGTTCAACCTGCGCCCGGGCGTCGCGCTGGGCGACGCGGTTGACATCATCAGTCAAGCGGAGGCCGACATTCACCTACCGGCCGGCATTCGCGGCACCTTCCAGGGCACTGCGCAGGCGTTTCAATCGTCGCTCGCGAGCGAGCCGATGCTGATTCTCGCGGCGCTGCTCACTGTGTACATCGTGCTGGGAATTCTCTACGAGAGTTACATCCATCCGATCACGATCCTCTCCACGCTGCCGTCCGCCGGGGTGGGCGCGCTGCTGTTTCTGCTGCTGTTTCACTACGACTTGAGCATCATCGCACTGATCGGAATCATCCTGCTGATCGGCATCGTCAAGAAGAACGCAATCATGATGATCGACTTCGCGCTCCAGGCCGAGCGCTTCGAAGGTAAATCATCTGAAGACGCGATCTACCAGGCCTGCATCCTGCGCTTCCGCCCGATCATGATGACCACGATGGCGGCGATGCTCGGCGGATTGCCGCTCGCGGTAGGCACCGGCACCGGCTCGGAGATCCGGCGTCCGCTCGGAATCGCGATTGTCGGCGGATTGCTGGTCAGCCAGATGCTCACGCTCTACACCACGCCGGTTATCTACCTCTATATGGACAGCCTGAGCCTGTGGTGGGCGCGCGTGCGCGGCCGCACCCCCGTGCGGGTCGCGCTTTCCGAAAGCAAAGCCTGATTGAGGCTTCCTCCATTTCCGCTCAAGAAGTAATCTTGCTATCAATGCCTGGGACAACCATACGCGTTGGCCTGAGGGAGG
>JBGPMZ010000467.1:0-3282 GCA_041487255.1 Binataceae bacterium (SeqCode)
CTACCTCGCCTATCACGACACCATCGATCCCGATCCAAAGCTGCGTCCGCTGCCCAACGTGTGGTTCGAATGGGCGCCGCGCGAGCGATGCTACATCCACTCGATCGACGACCCGGCCTGTACCATCAACCCGCGCTACTTCGAGTCGCTCAAGCGCTACATCGAGATTTTCGAAGGACGGGGCCACGTCTTCGAATACTATGCCGACGCGATCTTGTTCGGCGGGCTTGGCTTCGCGACGCCGAAAGTAATCGCGCGCGATTTACGCGCGTATCACGCGCTCGGCATCGAGAGCATCTCGAACCTGACCTTCGGCGCATACAGCGTGCTGGCGTATCCGATGAACCTGGAGGCCTTCGTGCGTGGGACCCGCGCGACCAGGTTCAGCGTTAGCGGCGTGTTCGACGATACTGCGGCCCGTCGTCACCCGAAGGCGGCCGAGGCGCTCGGCAAGGCATATCGCGCGACCGAGAAAGCAGCGGCGCTGGTGCTCGACTATGCCGACGTGATGCGGCCGTACAAGATGACGCCGCAAAAGGCCGCCGCCAAGAAAGCGCAAATCGTCAAAGCGATCTCACAGCTCGACCACGCGATCAAAATCGCCCGGCACGCCAAGGCCAAGCATGGTGACGTTCTGGCCGGCGCGGAAGAGGAGCTTTGGAGCTACAGCCTCGAGGCGCTAAGCGGCATTGGCGACTACATTCGTGCGCGCGAGGAAAAGGGCATCGTGCGCCACACCCTGGGCGAGGGCGCGGTCGCGTTGGTCGCAACCGCCATCGAGCATATTCATCACATCGATTCGGACCTCAAGGGAACCTGGGGCGCCTACGACCTCGAATCGATTCGCTAGCTATGGCTCGATGGCCTGAGAAAGAATCTGGCCGGCGGCGATGGAAAGTTCGGCGACTTGTTTTGACGGAAGCCTTGATAGAGAGAAGAATACCGGACCTTAGCGGGGGTTCGAGTGATGGCACGCAACGCGCCGATTCTGATCGTTGGAGGTTGCACGACGGGACTCATGATGGCGTGTGACTTGGCGCGCCATCGGACTCCCGTGCGGATCATCGAAAAGCGCGCGGCAATCGATCCGCATTGCCGCGCGACTTCGATTCACGTGCGCACACTGGAAATCTTCCACGATCTTGGAATCATCGACGCCATCCTGGAACGTGGCGTAAGGGTTCGCGGCATGAGCCAATACGCGAACGGCGTCCGGTTTCTCCACTCCAACGACGACGATATCGACAGCCCCTTTCCCTTCGCGCTCAGTCTCGAACAGTGCAAGACCGAGGAAGAACTGGAACGCTTGCTGGGCAGCTACGACGTCAAGGTCGAACGCGAAACCGAGTTGCTGACCTTCGTTGAGGAAGCGGACCAGGTTGTCGCCACGATAAGGCGTCCGGACGGGCGCAACGAAACCGTCAGCACACCGTGGCTGGTTGGATGCGATGGCGCGCATAGCAGCGTCCGCCACCTCAACCGGCTACACTTTCCCGGCGCCGAGGACCCGCATCAATTTTTCATCGGCCATGTGCGCCTCGAGAGCTCGCTGCCGCGCGACGAACTCAACATGTTCGTCAGTGACGCGGGCGGTTTGTTCCTCATCCCGCTTCCCGAAGATCGATGGCTCGTTGGTGGCGACGTCGACACGCTGCATGATGCGGCGACAGAGAAGCCCAGCCTCGAAGAGGTGCAGGCGATGCTGGACGCACGCGCACCCATGAAAATCCGGGTTAGCGACGAGCGATGGCTCGCGTACTATCGGGTCAACAACCGCAGCGCGCGCCATTACCGCCATGGGCGGGTGTTTCTCGCCGGCGATGCAGTTCACATCCACAGCCCGTTTGCAGGGCTCGGCATGAACACCGGGATCCAGGATGCGTATAATTTGGCGTGGAAGCTGGCCCTGGTTTACCACGGCCATGCGCATGAGGGTCTCCTCGACAGCTACGAACGAGAGCGGCGCCCGGTCGGCGAAGACGTCATCAGGTTCACGAAGATGCGGACGGACCAAATGAAATCCTTCCGCGACCTCTCCGACGAGCAGCGCCAAAAGTTGTACTTCCACCTGTCCGTGCCTCCAGAGGTGGCGAAGCAGATCAAGTTGCATCAGGAACAGCTCGATCTCGACTATTCGAAGAGCGCCATCTGCCGCGAGCATCACAGCGGCGCGAGCCGTTTCGCTACTGGGCCGCGCGCCGGCGCGCAGGCGATAGACGCGAAGCCGCTCGTCCATCGCGGACGTTCCACGACACTTTTTGATTTGCTACGAGGACCGCATCACACGATGCTTCTGTTCCCCGGCGCGCATCACGAGGCGGCGTCATGGCGGCGGATGGCGGAACTCTCACGATCGGTGCACGAGCGCTGGGGCGAGCTATTCAAGATATGGTTCATCGCCGAGCAACCGGACGCTGAAGCATCGCATCTTGAACTGAACGGCGATCTGCTTCTCGATCCGGAACGTGCGCTCCACAATCGCTATGGCGCGGTCAAGGAAAGTCTCTATCTGGTACGTCCTGATGGCTACGTCGGCTACCGGAGCGAGCCGGCCACCGCGAGCGCGCTGAACGATTATTTAGTCTCGATCTTCGGCGCATGAGTGCTCCCAGCGGCATTAGGCAGGTGTTCATGTCTGCTGACTGATTCTTCCCTCTCCCATCGGGAGAGGGATTCAGAATTAGCGCGCCATCGTGGTTGCGCCGATCATCCCTTTGATGAGGTCGCGATCGAATCGTCGACCGAATCTAACCTTTCGCCCGCGAGGATGCCCCCTCATCGGACAAGCGCGAAGACTAAACCGCGAGCTTGACTTTCGGAACGCTGCCGACGTTCACTCCGAGTACCGGTGGAGGACGCCATGCCGCAAATAATCGATTCCGACGGGCACATCGTCGAACCTCGCAGCGTGTGGGAGGAATACACCGAACCCGCGTTTCGCGAACAGATGATTCAGGTGCGGCGCAATCGCGAGGGGGTGGATGAGCTTTGGATCGCAGGCGAAAATCGCAGCCGCCCGTCGCTGCCGATCACCGCCTCGATGGTGCCGGGCGGCCTCGAGGATCTGGAGCGTGCGCGCAAGCTCAAATGGGATGATGTGTTGCCGGGCAGCTACGATCCGCAGCAGCGCCTCAAGGTGATGGACGAGGAGGGCATCGACGTTGCCGTATTGTATCCATCGCTGATGTTGCTGTACGGCGATATCGACGATCCACTCCTCGCGGCGGCGGCTTGCCGCGCCTACAGCAACTGGCTGGCGGATTTCTGCAAGGCCTCGCCCAA
>JBGPMZ010000468.1:0-3279 GCA_041487255.1 Binataceae bacterium (SeqCode)
AGCTGAATGCCGCGGGCGTCGCAATCGTGATCATCACGCATACGCCGTGGCTAGTGGCCGAGTACGCGCGCCGCGTCGTCCTGATGCGCGCAGGGCGCACACTCTTCGACGGGCCGGTGCGCGAGTTTTTCCTCCAGGATGAATTGCTGCGCACCTCATCATTCAAGCCGCCCGAGGTCACGACGCTGAGCCGGCGCTTCGGCACCCTAGCGCTAAGCGCCGCCGAGCTGGTCGAATTCCTCCGAGGCGCGCGATGAAGACGTCGCTCTACATAGATCGCGGATCGATCGTGCATCGATTGCATCCGACGCTGAAGATTTTCGGCCTGTTCGCCGCGTTCTGGTCGATTTACTGGATCGACAATCCGCTGACGCTGGTGCCGTTCATCGCCGCGGAGTTCGTCGTTGCCGCGGCGATCGGCGCGGGCCCCAATGTTTATCGGTTCCGCTGGTTCTTTCTGCTGATCGTGTTGCCCACGATGATTACGTGGATGATTTCGTATCGGAAGGGCACGCCGATCATCAACCTGCCGATCATTCATGCGAGCAAGGAATCGATTCTGTTCGGCCTCGGCAAGGGGATGAAGGTGGCCGCGCTGGTGCTCGCCTCGGTGCTATTCCTGTCCAGCACCAAGGTCGAGGAATTGTCGGTCGGGTTATCGCACCTCGGATTTCCGTATCGATTCGGTTTCACGATCACGCTCGCGTTTCGATTGGTGCCGCTGTTCATCGATTCGGCGCTTACCGTGGTCGATGCGCAACGCCTGCGCGGTTACGACTTCGATGCGGGTGGACCATTCGAACGCGTTCGCCGCTACGTGCCGGTGATCATCCCGGTTTTCATGGGAGCATTGCGCAAGGCCAACAACATGGCGATGGCGCTGGAGGCGCGCGGCTTCGGGCGCAGCAATCAGCCGACCAGCTTCATCGAATACCGGATGCACGCGCGCGACGCCGAGGCCTTCGTGGTCCTGATCGCAGTCGGAACCATCGCGTTCATGCTGTATTGGACCGGTTATGGCTCGATCGCAGGGGCCTCCATCCATAGTTGAGGCGGGCGGCCCGCCTTTCGCGGGCGCGGCGGCGCGTGCTAATTTCAAAAACCCGCTTCTCCGAAGCCGAATCGAATGCTTTTCGTAATCATCGGTCACGACGGTCCTGACGGCGCGCGATTGCGGCCCACCGTGCGCCCCGCGCATCTGGCGAACCTGCGCCCGCTCGTCGATGCCGGCAAAGTCGTCGTTGGCGGACCTTTCACCGACGGCAGCGGCAGTCTGATTGTCGCGGACTTCGACAGCGAAGACGCGGCGCGGACGTTCGCGCGCAACGATCCCTACACCCTTGAGGGAGTGTTCGAGCGGGTTGAGGTGAAGCCCTTCCGCAAGGTAGTTCCGGAGTAGACCTAATCTGAACGAACGGCAACCTGGGTAACACTTTTATCCGGCAACATGGGTAACACTTTTTTCAGTTGGGCGGGGAGGAGTGCGAGGAGGGCGGCCCTCCTCGCCGCTGGCCGCAACTCTTCCCGCGCGCACCAGTTTGAGCGTAAGCGCATCGATGAGGCCCAGTGGCAGCGGTCCGAAGTAAAGCTCGCCGTCACCAGCGTGATTTTCGCGCAGGCCAATCACCTCGCCGATCAAGGCTTCGCTGATAAAGATGCGTTCGCCTTGCCATTTGATCTCGCCGTTAGTGCGCACCCGGCGCAGTTCGTAGTCGGCGGGATAGCTCGGATCCTCGAGCCGGGCCGGATAGCGCCGCGGCGAAGGCGCATAGTGCTGCGCCGGCAGGCGCTGGCCCAAGGCCTCATGCGGACGCTCATGATTGAACTCCTCGCGGAAGCGCGTGAAGCGCTGCTGCTGCGCGGCGACGCTGCGCGCCGGCGGGTTCGCGCATTCGGCCTTGAGCGTGCGATGCATCCGCTCATGGCGCCCGTTCTGTTGCGGCTGTCCCGGCTCGATGCGCTCTGGAAGGATGCCCAGCTTCACCCACCATACTGCGAGCCGGCTCAGTCCCCCGACTCCGAGCGAGGCGAACGGCGCGCCGTTATCGGAGCGGATCGCGCGCGGCAACCCATATTCGTTGAACACCCGTTCCAACGCGCCACGGCAGCCGCCATAGTCGGGGCGCGCCAGCGCCTCAACGCAGATCAGATAGCGGCTGAACGCGTCGCTGACCGTGAGCGGATCGCAACGGTTGCCGTCGCGGGTGCGGAACCAGCCTTTAAAATCGATGCACCATACCTCATTGGCAGCCAGCGGGACCGTCAGCGCATGGGGGTTGGATATCGCGCGGCGCCGACGCCGCTGCGGATGGCTGAGGCCCTCGCGACGGAGCAGCGCTCCGATGGTGCTGGGCGCCGGCCAGATCTCTTGCGGCGCACGCGCACACAGCTTGGCGCGCAACTTTTTGGGTCCCCAACTCGGATGGATGGACCGGATCCCGACAATCGCCTCGCGCTGGGCCTGGTTGATCGCCCACGGCACCCGCCACGGCGCCGAGCAACGCTCCCCCAACCCGACGGCGCCCAGCGTCAGATAGCGGCGGCGCCACTTATAGCCGGTTTTGCGGCTGATGCCGAACTCTTCGCACAGCACCGTCATACTTTCCTCGTCCGCCAACAGCGCCGCGATAAATCGCGTCCGCTCCTCCATGGGACAAACCTCCCGCCACGGCATCTCTTCGCTCCTCCTGCCGTGACATCAAATCTGTTACCCATGTTGCCGGTCCATTCTGTTACCTATGTTGCCGGTCCGTACCCGCATGAATTCCCTCTCCCTATTGGGAGAGGTTGGTCACGATTCAAATCGCGACCTGGAGAGGGACCTTATCCAGCGCGCTGCGCGCGACTATGGAATTCTGATCGCTGCCCAAGTTGCTGACCGAACCGGAGTAGAACGATGGAAGTACGTCATCATCAATTCGATCGAATCACTATGGATCCGGAAAAGTGTTTCGGGAAGCCGTGCGTCCGCGGGTTGAGGATGCCGGTCGCCTCCATTCTGGCGTACCTCAGTGGGGGTATGGAGATCGATGAAATGCTCAAGCAATGGCCTGAGCTCGAGCGCGAGGACGTTTATCAAGCGCTGGGTTTCGCGGCGACGCTTATGGAGGAGAAGGTCGTTCCCCTCGGACACGATTGAAGTTTCTACTCAACATGAACTTACCGCACGAACTTGGTCGCAAGCTCGCGAGTGTCGGACACGAGTGTCGCCATGTTTCAGACATTGGTATGGCACGAGCCTCTGATGCCGATATTTTGTCCAGAGCCAAGCTTGATTGC
>JBGPMZ010000469.1:0-3271 GCA_041487255.1 Binataceae bacterium (SeqCode)
CGTTTTCGCTGATGAGCCGGAGGCCGGTCTCGAAGTCGGGCGAGCGAACCACAGACAGAACCGGGCCGAAGATTTCCTCGCGATAGATTTTCATCGCGGGAGTGACGTGATCGAAGACGCATCCGCCGAGGTAGAAGCCGTCCTCGAAGCCTTGGACCTTGAGCGCGCGGCCGTCGACGGCGAGCTTCGCGCCCTCCTTGATTCCGTGATCGATGTAGCCGCGCACGCGATCGAGCGCAGCCCTCGTCACCAGCGGCCCCATCTCGACGCCGGACTGGGTGCCGGGTCCGACTTTGAGCGCGAGCACGCGGGGCTTCAGTTTCTCGAGGAGTGCATCGCCGGCCGCGCCGACTGCCACCACGACCGAAATCGCCATGCATCGCTCGCCCGCGGATCCGTATGCCGCACCAATCAGCGCATCGGCGGCCTGATCGAGGTCGGCGTCGGGCATCACCAGCATATGATTCTTCGCGCCGCCGAGTGCCTGCACGCGCTTCCCGTTCGCGGCGGCGGTTGCGTAGATGTAGTTCGCGATCGGCGTCGAGCCGACGAAGCTCACGGCGGCGATTCCTGGATGCGCGAGGATCGCATCGACGGCGCGTTTGTCACCATGCACCACGTTGAAGACGCCGTCGGGCAGGCCGGCTTGCTTCAGCAACTCGGCAATCAGGACGCTCGCCGAAGGATCGCTGGGCGAAGGTTTGAGGATGAAGGTGTTGCCGCATGCGAGCGCGACCGGGAACATCCACATCGGCACCATCGCGGGAAAATTGAACGGCGTGATGCCGGCGCATACCCCGAGCGGCTGGCGCATCGACCATGAATCGAGGCCGCGCCCGACCTGCTCGCTGAACTCGCCTTTAAGAAGGTGGGGGATGCCGCATGCGAACTCGACCACCTCGAGACCGCGCGTCACTTCGCCGCGCGCATCGGAAAGCACCTTGCCATGCTCCGAGGTGATGAGCGCGGCGAGTTCATCGGCATGCTTTTCGACGAGGTTGCGGAACTCGAACATCACACGCGCGCGAGCGAGGGGAGGCGTCGCGGCCCATTCGGGGAAGGCCTCGGCAGCGGACTTTACTGCCGCATCGACGTCGTCGGCGGTGCCCATGCAAACCTTCCGCGAAAGCTGGCCGGTCGCGGGATTGAAGACCTCGCCGAGGTCGCCGTTGCCGTGGGCGTGAAACCTCGCACCGGCGATAAAATGGGGGATGGTGTCCATGCTCAGGTTGTTGCGCGAACAGGGAGCCTCTGCAAGCGGCGCAAGGAATTGCATCGCGCATCCGATTGCCCGCGTAGCGAGGTTTGGGTTAACAATAGACCTGACCAAAAAGGCTCAATGACCATACCCATGGAGCGGATGGAAACATGGAGAATTCGCAAGACAAATCCCACGAATCGCCTCAGCCGGCCACTCTCGCGGCGCGCCCGTCAAGGGAATCGCGGCCGCAAGAGTATTACGAGGACATCAAACGCAAGTTTGCCGAAGAGCGCGACCTGCGGCTGAAGTATCGGCCTGAGGGCACCGCGCAGTTTTTCTCGGACCTCGAGGGTGAGTTTGCGCGGTACGAAGTTGATCCATACGGCGGAGAGATCAAGCCGCGCGAAGCCATCAACGACACGGTCGAGGTGCTTTTCATCGGCGGTGGATTTTCCGCGCTGCTGACTTCGGCGCGCTTGCGCGAAGTCGGCGTCGAGAGCATCCGCATCGTGGAGCGCGGCGCCGATGTCGGCGGCACCTGGTATTGGAATCGGTACCCCGGCGTTGCATGCGATGTAGTCGCCTATGACTACCTGCCGCTCCTCGACGAGATGGACTACGTGCCCAAGGACCACTACGCGAAGGGGCCGGAGATTTTCGCGCACTGCCAGGCCATCGCGAAGAAGTACAATCTCTACGAGCTGGCGGTGTTCCAGACCACCGTCACGTCTACCACCTGGAACGAAGCCGAGCAGATGTGGCATCTGACCACCGACCGCGGCGATCATATGAAGGCGCGATTCGTGATCTGCGCCAACGGCACACTCTCCAAGCCCAAGCTCTCGAAAATCAAAGGGATGGAGACCTTTCAGGGACACTCCTTCCACACTTCGCGATGGGACTATCCCTATACCGGGTCAGACCTGTCGGGACTGTCAGACAAGGTTGTAGGTATCATTGGCACCGGAGCCACCGCAGTTCAGGCCGTTCCCGGCCTTGGTGCTATGTCGAAGGAGCTATACGTCTTCCAGCGCACGCCGTCGTCCATTGACATCCGCGATGACTGGCCGACCGATCCCAACTGGGCGCGCAAGCTAAAGCCCGGATGGCAGTCCAAGCGGCGCGAGCAGGCGAAGGCGGAGCCGCAGCTCACCGAGGAGCAGAAAGCGAAGATGGCGACGATGTCGCGGGATGAGAAGATCCGCAGACAGGAGAACGCCAACATCGACGCGATGATGCGCATCCACAAGCGCATCGACGAGATCGTGAAGGACAAGGCGACTGCCGACGCGCTCAAGCCATGGTACATGCTCATGTGCAAGCGCCCATGCTTCCACAACGACTACCTGCCGACCTTCAACCGGCCCAACGTCCACCTCGTCGACACTCACGGCAAGGGCATCACCGAGATCACGGCTAAAGGTCCGGTGTTCGAGGGCAAGCAGTACGAGGTTGACGTGCTGATCTATGCCACCGGCTTCGAGGTGCAGAAAACCGGCATCTACAACCAGATCAAAGGTGAAGGCGGCCTGGACCTAAATGATAAGTATCGCGATGGTATCCGTACGCTGTTAGGTATCCATTCGGAAGGCTATCCCAACCTATTCATCATGGGTGGCTATCAGGCGTCGTTCCAGTTCAACTTGACCGACATGCTGCAGGCGCAGGGCGATCATATTGCCGCATGTATCGACTATGCGCGCCGCC
Organism: Binataceae bacterium (SeqCode); assembly: GCA_041487255.1. Taxonomy (GTDB): domain Bacteria; phylum Desulfobacterota; class Binatia; order Binatales; family Binataceae; genus DATGKG01. Next base: position 2,909 of record JBGPMZ010000469.1, read on the forward strand.
ACCATCAGCACACTATCGAGGTCACGCCCGAGGCCGAGGAGTGGTGGGTCCAGGAAGTCATCCGGCATCGGGGTAAGACCACTCGCAACCAGGACTGCACTCCCGGCTACTACAACTTCGAAGGCGAGTTCCAGCGCCGTCAGGATGGCAACTACAACGGGGGCTTCAATGCGTACTGCAACCATCTGACCAGCGTGAACGCGAACATGGAGAAGCACTTCACCTTCGGCAAAAAGTAGTGGTCGTTGCGGCGTGAGGCTACACCTGGTCGATGGGACCTATGAGCTCTACCGGGCTCACTTCGCGCCGCGCCCCGAACATCGAGCACCTACCGGCAAGGACGCCAAGGCCACGGTCGGCATC
>JBGPMZ010000470.1:0-3248 GCA_041487255.1 Binataceae bacterium (SeqCode)
AGGATCCCGACACCGCGCTGAAAAATCTCAGTAACACCATCGTGGTTGAGCCGGATATAAATAAGGTTCTCAAGATCCTGGAGAACGAATGAAGTACGTCATCATTCATGGCGACGGGATGGCCGATTGGCCCTGCGACGAACTCGGCGGCAAGACTCCGCTCGAAGCGGCGCACAAACCCAACATGGATCTTATAGCGACGCGTGGCACGCTCGGACTGACGCTGACGATTCCCGAAGGCATGCCGCCCGGCAGCGACGTCGGCACCATGTCGATGATGGGCTACGACCCCAAGCGCTATCACACCGGGCGCGCGCCGATTGAGGCCGCCAGCATGGGCATCGCGATGGCCCCGAGCGACGTCGTGTTCCGCATGAATCTCGTCTCGCTCAAAAGCGAGGGCGGCGTGACGGTGATGAACGATTTCACCTCGGGCCATATCACCAGCGAGGAGGCGGCGCGCATCGTCGCCGATCTTCGTGACCAACTCGCGCACGATGGTATCGAATTCTTCAACGGGGTCAGTTATCGGCATCTGATGATGTGGCGTGGCGGTCCGCGCGCCACCAGGCTCACGCCGCCGCACGACATCACCGGCAAGAGCATCGAGGGTCACATGCCGGAGGGTGAGGGCGCCGAGCGTTTGCTCACGCTGATGAAGAAGTCGCAGGAGATTCTCCGCGATCATCCCGTGAATCAGAAGCGACGCGCCGATGGCAAGACCGAAGCGACAACCGCGTGGTTCTGGGGGCAGGGCACCCGCCCCGCGGTGCCGACGCTCAAGGAGCGTTTCGGCCTCGAGGGCTCGGTGATCTCGGCGGTTGACTTGGTCAATGGCGTCGGCCGTCTTGCGGGCCTCGAAGTGATCACGGTTCCGGGCGCGACCGGATTCCTCGATACCGACTACGCAGCGAAGGGTCGCTATGGCCTCAAGTCGCTGGAGCATAAAGATTTCCTGCTGCTGCACATCGAGGCGCCCGACGAGGCCGGTCACATGGGACGCGCCGATTTGAAGAAAGAAGCGATCGAGCGGATCGACGAGTTGATCCTCGGGCCGATGCTCAAAGGGTTGAACAAGATCGGCGAGTTTCGCCTCCTGCTGCAGCCCGACCACGCGACCCCGAGCAAGATTAAGACGCATTCGAGCGAGCCGGTCCCGTTTGCGATAATATCCAATCGATCCTTTTCCAATAGTGGCGCCAAGCCGCGCCGCTACACCGAGGCCGATTCGAAAGCGACCGGGACCGCGCTCAACGACGGCTACCGGCTGATCCAAACGCTCTTCGAGCGCGGCGGCGTAATCGAAGCGAACTGACCGAGCATTGGCGGGAGTACTAGATGGATCGCAACCTGGCCCTCGAAGTTGCACGCGCGACCGAAGCCGCTGCTCTCGCAGCCGCACGCTTCATCGGCAAGGGCGACGAGCGGATGGCGGATCGCGCGGCATGCGACGCGATGCGCAAGGCGCTCAACTCCATCAACATGGACGGCAAGATCGTCATCGGCGAGGGCGACCAGGCCGAAGTCGACGTTCTCTATAATGGCGAAATGGTCGGCGTCGGCGCCGGCCCGGAGGTCGACGTGGCGCTCGATGCGCTCGAAGGCGCCTTCATCTGCGCGATGGGTGGTCCCAACGCGGTTTCGTGCATCGCGCTTTCGGAACGCGGCAAAATTCTGCGCTGCCCCGACACTTACATGGACAAAATCGCGACCGGCCCTTACGGCGTCGGCGTGATCGATCTCGACCGCTCGCCCGCAGACAATCTGAAGGCGCTTGCGGAAGCGAAGAAAGTTTACGTCGAGGACTTGCGAGTAGCGATCCTGGATCGCCCGCGCCATGAAAAGTTGATCGCAGAAGTTCGCAAGGCGGGCGCGGGAATCAAACTGCTCTCAGCCGGCGATCTTTCGGCCGCGATCGCCACCACGCGTCCCGAAAGCGAAATCGACATGCTGCTCGGCGTTGGCGGTGCGCATCAGGGCGTCCTGGCCGCGGCCGCGATCCGATCTGCGGGCGGTGAGATGCAGGTGCGTTTCATGCCGCGCAACGAGGCCGAGGCCGAGGAATGCCTCGGGGCGGGAATCCTCGACTTGAAGCATCGCTACACGCTGCAGGAAATGTCGGGCGACAACGTGATGTTTGCGGCGACCGGCGTGACGACCGGAGACTACCTGCATGGGGTGCGATTTTTCTCCGGCGGTGCGATGACCAACAGCGTGGTGATGCGCTCGAAAACGCGCACGGTGCGCTTCATCGAATCGATCCACCACTTCGACTTCAAACCGGAATACTGATTTAAGGAAGTCTCTTCCAATCCGGCTTCGGACACCGCGGCACGAGCTCGAGTCGCGGGAGTTCTTTGAGCGGTCCGTCCAGCAGCCCCAGCGATACTTCCTCGGAATGCTGCGCTGGTGGCGATGAGCCGCGCTTCAACCGAAGCCTCCAGCCGCAGCCTTCACAGACCCAATCGATGCCATCGGCACCCGAGGTGTACTCAGCTTCGACTTTCGAGTTCGCGTAGTGACTCACCACCTCGCGCACGAAGGAATCTCCGAGTGTGATACTCACCGGTGGCGGAGTCTTACCGTCGTCCTCGGGTGGCAGCGTTTCCTCTGCGATGATGTCGTTACACAGGTCGATGCATTCGTCGCAAATGCACACCGGCTTGGGGCCGGCGATGATCTTTCGAACCTCGTCTTGATTCCTGCCGCAGAACGAGCACGCAACTTTTCGAGTTTCGTCTGGCATCGCATTCGAACTTCGCAAGGAACCACACGATCATTGACACTTTCGGCGTCAAGTTGGAATGTCGAAGCCGCCATCTTCGAGCGAGGTTTTCATCCGATGGAACTGACCGACGTAATTTTTGACAAAGCTCCGATTGCGACGCTCACCGTCAACCGGCCGACCGCGCTCAACGCACTTAACAAGTCGGTCCTCGAACAGATTGCACAGGTGCTGCGCGAGGTTCGCCACGATAGTTCAGTGCGCGTGCTGATTGTGACCGGTGCGGGCGACCGCGCGTTCGTCGCCGGCGCCGATATCGCGGCGATGGCGAAGATGAGCACCGTTGACGGGCTGGAGTTCTCGCGCCTCGGCCATCGTGTTATGGGCACCATCGAGGAGCTCCCGATTCCGGTGATTGCCGCGGTCAACGGCTTCGCGCTCGGTGGAGGCGTCGAACTCGCGATGGCGTGCGACCTCATCGTCGCGAGCGAGAAGGCGCGCTTCGGTCAGCCGGAAATCAACC
>JBGPMZ010000471.1:0-3246 GCA_041487255.1 Binataceae bacterium (SeqCode)
CGATTCCGAGCATCGAGGGCATCATCGCGCTGCATCCGGGCGCGGAGGATCAGGCCACCTCGAATGGCACGCCGCGCGTGATGACGCTCGATTCCGCCAGTGGGGATTCGCCGGCGCCGGTTGGCGAGGGCAAACGCGAGGACCTCGCGACCCTCATCTATACTTCGGGGACGACCGGCGCCTCGAAAGGCGTCATGCTCACGCATGGCAACCTGCTCTCGAACGCCGAAGATGCGGTGGCCGTGCTCGATGTGAACGAGGCCGACAACATCCTCTCGTTCCTGCCGGTCGCGCATTCGTTCGAACGCACCGCCGGCTACTACACGGTGATGCTCGGCGGCGGCGAAATCGCGTATGCCGAGGGCCTCACGCAGATCCCTGCCAACCTGCAGGAGATCAAACCGCGGCTGCTGCTGGTGGTGCCGCGCCTGCTCGAAGCAATCTATGATCGCGTGCAAAAGACGGTGCGGAGCAGTCCTCCGTTTCGGCAGAAACTCTTTAGCCTCGCGATCGAAACCGGCAAACGCGCGACGGAGTATCGCCACAGCGGAAAACCGATGCCGACGCTGCTCGCGATGCAGATGGCGATTTATCGCAAGCTGGTCTTCCATCGCATCCACAGCGTTTTCGGCGGACGGCTGCGCTACCTGATTTCCGGCAGCGCGCCTCTTCCAACCGAGATCTACCATTTCCTCGCCGCCGCGGAGATTCCCCTGGTCGAAGGCTACGGCCTAACCGAGGCCGCACCGATCGTGTCGGTGAATCTGTTGCCGGGTCGCGCGAAGATTGGAACGGTTGGACAGCGGCTTCCGCACGTCGAGGCGAAGACCGCCCCTGATGGCGAGCTGCTGGTCCGCGGGCCCAACGTGATGAAGGGCTACTTCAAGTTGGAGAAGGAAACCGCCGAGACCATCGACAGTGACGGATGGCTTCACACCGGCGACATCGCACAGATCGACAGCGACGGCTTCATCAAGATCACCGATCGCAAGAAGGAAATCATCGTGCTGTCGGGCGGCAAGAACATTTCGCCTGCCTACCTCGAAACGAAGCTGGTCACTGATCCTCACATCTCGCAGGCGTGCGTGTTCGGCGATCGCCGCAAGCATCTCGCGGCGCTACTGGTGCCGGCCCTGGAGAATCTGCAGGAAGTGCTGAAGGAGAAAGGCCTCGCGGGTAAGCCGGCCGAGGAAATTGTGAAGTCGCCGGAGCTGCGATCCTTCTATCAGGCGCTACTGCGCGAATTTAACAAGCCGCTCTCCGATGTCGAGGCGATTGCGGCCTTCACGCTCATCGCGCAGCCCTTCTCGCAGGAGAATGGCGAGATGACGCCGACGATGAAGGTACGCCGCCGCGTGGTGCAGCAGCATTATAAGGATACCATCGATTCGATGTTTAGAGATTAGTGAAGTTCGATCACGTCACAGGCAAGCCGCAATGGGCGTCGCGGGTGCGGATGGAAAAAATCCGCCGCATCTACCAGAACGACGCGCGCGGCATCCTCGATGAGGAACTGCTCGACGATGTCGGCATCACTTTGTATTGCCGATGCGAGAGCATCCTCGACGCTTCGGACGCGGCGCTCGGCAAAGTCCATTGCCCGAGTTGCGCTCGCATCATCATGCGAGCGAGTACCGACCAGAATGAACAGATCCTGTGCTCGAAATGCGGATGGACGATTCGCTGGATCGACTATCAGCGCACCTATCAGCACAGGGATTTATGGGGCGGCGGCTTCGCCGATGCGATGCGGGAGTTCATCGCGCGATGGGAATCGCGTCCGAGTGCGCGCGAAAAGATGCTGCTCATCGATCGGCTAATTCATATCTGGCATTGGCAATCGAGCAAGGAGCACGGGGCGACGCGCCCGGCGGCGCCGACCTTCATCGAAGGCAGCCGCAAGGAAGTCATCAAGTTCCTCGATGAGCTGTCGGGCTCATTTGAAGGTACGGCGGCTGCTGTTCTTCGTAGGGGTTGTTCGTGAACGACCCGCTGCGATAGCACGACAGCGAGGACCTCCCGCTCTCGCCAATGTCGCTGCGAGCGGCTAGCGAACCTCCGCCCGCTATGAATGCCAGGCAACGTCCCTTCGGCCGCCAACTCTATTGAAGGCAATCGTCAAGTAGTTGCTCCAACCTGTCCAGGTGCTAGCGAAATCAGGGGGCACCGAGCTAAAGTGGCTACGTGGTGAACCAGAAAGCACTAGAAGGCAACGATATGCCACGCGAAAGACTCGAACAGATGGGTCTCAAGAAACTGAAGACAGCGATTGGACCGCTGCTGGCTGCCAAGCGCGCCAAACCTCGCGTGCGCCGCGATTTGGCTTAGGTGGACCATTCATGCCATGGAGTTTCGCGAGCTCGTTCGACAGACATTGAATGTGCTTCTCGATTTGCTGGCTGATACGTTAGTAATTGCGGGACTGCTTCTTTCGATTGAAGGGATTAGCTGGCTTCTTGGCAAAATAATTGCTGATCCCGATTTGAATGCGATGTTGACCTTCATACATCAGGCGGCGGCAACGATTCTATTTGGAATATTCCTTTTGAATCAAATCCGAAAATACTGGACCAGGGAGGTGCGAGCAATGCTGTCTTCGTGGCTGCATAAGACCGTCCGTTCAATGTTGCTTTACTCCTGGACGCTCATCGCAATCCTGCCTTTTGCGGCCCTATACGGCTGGCTGCGTTTCAAGGAAGTAGGATGGCCTTGGAGCGCGATTCCGATTGCAGTCGGCATTGTCGCTGGAGTGATTGTCTGGGAAATTGCGAATGAACGAATTGGAGCAAAAGTAGCAAGCGCGGTTTTGGCACCGGAAACCGACCGCACCAATTCTGCGACCGCCCGAACATAGCGGGCAGCTCGCGAATCGTCTCCGCGGATCGTCTCTATGAAGCGCGGCGTCGCAGAAAAGGAAAGCGGGCCGACATCATTAGAATCGGCGCAGAATCGCCGCCCGCTTCGAGGGTCGAACAATGTTCGCGCGCTCCCGCTAGCCCTTCGAGGCGCCGTTCTCCTGCGCCAGCAGCGTGTGAATCGTCACCAGCTTCTTGATCGCGTAGGCGCGCTTGCCTTTCGGCGTATGCACCTCGACATCGTCATCGACGCCTTTTCCGATTAGCGATTTGCCCAGCGGCGAGGAGAGCGAGATCTTGAACTGCGCGCCGTCGACTTCTTCAGGCACCACGATTTCGTATTCGTGCGAACCGCCCTCGTCGAGGTCCTGGAGCTCGACCTTGCTGCCCA
>JBGPMZ010000472.1:0-3219 GCA_041487255.1 Binataceae bacterium (SeqCode)
ATCGTACCGGTCGGATTGTTGGGGTTTCCCAGATAGATGATGCGTGTATTTTCATCGACCGCGGCGGCGATGGCGTCGAGGTCGAATTCGAATCCACCGCGCATCGGCACGGCTTTGTAGGTTGCGCCGGTCGAGGCGGTCGCGAGCGGATAAATCGCGAACGCATGCTCGGACGAAATCGCATTGAGGCCCGGGCGCAGAAACAGGAACGCGAGCAGATTGATGATCTCGCACGAGCCGGAGCCCATGAAGACTTGCGCTGGAGTGACCTTGTGGCGCGCCGCGATCTTGTGGCACAGCGTGAAGTTGCCGCCGTCCGGATAGCGATTGAGCTCCGACAGCGCGTCGCGGATCGCCTGCACAGCTTTGGGCGACGGCCCGATCGGATTCTCGTTGGAGGCGAGCTTGACCGACTCCTGGATGCCGAGTTCGCGCTCCAGCTCTTCAGTCGGCTTCCCCGGTTCATACGGCACAATCGCCGCAACCGCGGGCAGGACCAAGTCTTCGGGTTTTACCAATTCGCGAAACGACCGCGCTAGCCGGCGGCCGACCTCGCCTCAGGATACGATCCGGCTATCTTCAAAAAAAGAGTTCGCTGCCGCAGCGCCGCGAGCGCCCGCTTCACGCGCGGATCGTCGCGATGCCCTTCGAGGTCGACGAAGAAGAGATATTCCCACGATCGCCCGCGCAGCGGACGCGACTCGATCTTGGAAATATTGATCTTGCTCTTCGCGAACAGGCTGAGCGCGGTGTTGAGCGCCCCCACTTTGTCCGGCACCGCGAACAGGATCGTGGTCTTGTCGCGCCCGCTCTTGGCCGCCGCGCGCGTTCCGATCACCAGGAAGCGGGTGGTGTTCTGCGCGAGGTCCTGGATGTTCTCCGCGATAACCTGCAGCCCGTATGCTTCGGCCGCCGCCCGCGACGCGATCGCGCCCAGCGAAGCGTCCTGCACCGCCCGCTGAGCCGCAAGGGCGTTGGACGCGACCGCTTCGAGCTCGCGATCGGCGAAGTTGCTGCTCAGGTACCCGCGGCATTGCCCCAGCGATTGTTGATGCGACACGATGCGCCGCACCTTGGCAGGATCGCCGTCGCGCGACATCAGTGCGTGACGCACCGGCTGCAGGATCTCGCTGACGATCACCAGCGGGGTGTCGATGAGCAGGTCGAGATTTTCCTTCACCTGCCCCTCGGTGGAGTTCTCGATTGGCACCACGCCGAAATCCGCGCGTCCGTTCTGAATCTCCTGAAAGACCGCGGCGAATGACGCCTGGGGCGCATACTCGACGCTGCCGCCGAACGCGCCGCGCGCCGCCTCATGCGAGTAGGTGTGCTCGGGCCCAAGGAATGCCACGCGCGGGACATGCTCGAGCGCGCGGCACGCCGAAATGATTTCAGTGTAGATGCGCGCGATGTGGTCGGCGGAGAGCGGCCCGGGATTCGCCGCGACCATGCCTTCGATCACTTCGCGCTCGCGGGCGGGCAGATAAACCGGGACGCCGCTGTTGTGCTTGATGCGCCCGATTTCGTTGGCATGCGCGGCGCGCTCGGAGAGCAGCTTGAGAATCTCGAGATTGATTCGATCCATGCGTGCGCGATGCGACTCGATCGAATCAGGTTTCCACGCCGGCTTCGACTCCTCCTTGAAAAGGGCAGTGGCGTCGACGCCGCCCGGCTTCCCGCGCTCGGCGGTCGTTCTTCGTGTGGCTTTCGGCGGCATCGCGTGGGAATGGCTAACCGATCGAGGCGGGGTTTTCAACGCGCAGCTTTGGCCGGATCAAATTGAGGAGGTCAGGAACGCGGACCCCATCGCGGCAAACTTGCGCTCGCGCGCCTTGCGGACTTCGGCGGGACCCAGCTTCAGCAGATCATTGAGATGATCCGTAATGGCGGCGCCAACCGCCTTAATCGCTTCCGGCGGATTGGTGTGCGCACCACCCTCGGGCTCCGCGATGATCTCATCGACGATTCCCAGCCGCAGCAGGTCGGGCGCGGAAAGCCGCAGCGCATCGGCAGCGCGGGCGACGTTCTCCTCGGTCGCCTCGCGCCACAAAATCGCGGCACATCCTTCGGGTGTGATCACGGTGTAGCAGGCATTTTCCTGGATCAGCACCACATTGGTAACGCCGAGCGCGAGCGCGCCGCCGGAACTGCCCTCGCCGATCACGCAGGCAATCGACGGGACCGTGAGCCGCGCCATCAGCTCGAGGTTGTGCGCGATCGCCTCGGTCTGCCCGCGTTCCTCGGCGCCGATGCCCGACTCAGCGCCCTGAGTATCGATAAAAGTGATGAGCGGCAGCCGGAAACGCTCCGCTAGATCATAAATGCGGGCAGCCTTGCGATAGCCCTCGGGATGAGGTTTGCCAAAGTTTCGCTTGATGCGATCGGCGGTCGAGCGGCCTCGCTGCTCGCCCACCACCGCTACCGGCATCGTGTCGAAATAGGCGAGTCCGGCCACGATCGCGCCGTCGTCGGCATAGCGCCGGTCGCCATGAACCTCGAAGAAGTCCCTAAAGAGCCCCTCGATGTAGTCCAACGCTTGCGGCCGCGAGGGATGCCTCGCGAGACGCACCCGTTCGATGGCGCTGCGGCCGGGTGCGGGAAGGGCAGCGGCAGCGCGTCCATTGGTGTGCTTATCGGTTGCCTGGCGTATGCGGGAAGCCATCTTGATTCTATGCTTGCGCGGAGGTCGCCGGCGAAAAGAACTGCTCGAACAGCATCAGAGCTTGCTCCGCACCCCGGGAGGCGTCAACCCAGCTCAGATCTTCTTCGTTTCTAAACCATGTCAACTGACGCTTCGCGAACTGCCTGGTTTTGCGCTTCGCCAAATCGACGGCGGCCTCGAGGGTCACTTCGCCTCGCACGAATGCGGCAATCTCGCGATAACCGATGGTGCTAAGCGGTGGGCGCTCGGGGCTGTAACCGGAGGCGATCAGGCTGCGTACCTCGTCGACGAAGCCCTCGGCGATCATCGCGTCGAAGCGCGCATTGATGGCCTCGTAGAGCTCCTTGCGTGGAACCTCGAGCGCGATCGTCAGCGTGTCGAACTCGCGCTGGGCGAAACGATGACGCTCCTGATGAACGCTGATAGGAATCCCGGTGATGCGATGCACTTCGAGCGCGCGGACGATCCGGTACAAATCGTTGCGCTGGATACGCGACGCCGACGGCGGATCGATTTTCATCAGCTCGTCGTGAAGAAATGGAATCCCGCGCTCGGCG
>JBGPMZ010000473.1:0-3217 GCA_041487255.1 Binataceae bacterium (SeqCode)
CCCGCCGTGGTCGCGATGAAGAACACGCGGCGCTGGCGTCGGGTGAATGGCGGCGTCGAACCAAACGGCGGAAGGGGAATGCTCCAGCGCTCTTCCTCGACCGGAGTCCCCGGAGAGCTCTGATCCGCTGCATCGACCTGCAGCAATGGTTCGCTCACAAGGCCGCCCTGCTCGGCATGACTGCGTAACGAAGCCCCATGGTCGGAGACCTAATCAATCGCCATGGGCAAGGCGGCGAGTCCGCGCAGAAAGTACGAACCTTTGTATGTCGGCGTAGCGCCGGGATCGCGCAGGCGTAGTTTCGGAAAGCGCCCCAGCATCGCGGAGAACGCGATCTGCGCCTCCAGCCTGGCGAGCGGTGAGCCGATGCAGAAGTGGATGCCCTCGCCGAATGCCAGATGGTCGTTGGGATCCCGCGTGATGTCGAAGCGATCGGGATCGGGAAACTGCGCCGGGTCGCGATTGGCCGCCGCGAGGATCACGAAAATCGGAAGGCCGGCCGGAAAATACGTCCCGCCGAGTTCCACGTCGCTCTTGGTGAAGCGCGCGGTCGATTGCACCGGGCCGTCGTAGCGCAGCATCTCCTCGATCGCGCGCGGGAGCAGCGACGCGTCGCCTTGCAGCATTTTCATCTGGTCGGGATTGCGCCCCAGCGCCAGTGTCCCATTGCCGATGAGATTGGTGGTGGTTTCATTTCCCGCGAGTAGCAACAGAATGACGAACGCCATCAGCTCATCGGCGCCGAGCGCGTCCGATTCAGTATGTGCCGCGACCAGCGCACTTATCAGGTCGGCCCCGGGCGTCTTGCGGCGCCTCTCGATTTGTGCGGAAAAGTATGCGCGCAGATCTTCCACCGAGCTGGTGAATTCCGCGGGCGGAGGATTTCCAGGCAGCGTGTTGTCACCCGCGATTATCGCATCGGACCAGCGCTTGAAGGTCGCGTAGAGTTCCGGTTCGACGCCGAGCATCTCCGCGATTACCATCACCGGCAGCGGATTGGCGAGGTCGCGCATCACCTCGAAATCGCCACGCTCCTTGACCTGATCGAGCAGCATCTTGGCGAGCTCGCGGATGCGCGGCTCCATCTCGCGGATGCGGCGCGGAGTGAAGTCGCGGCTCACCAGCTTGCGCAGCCGCGTGTGCACCGGAGGATCCGAGAACAGCATCGTGGTGGCGCCCTTGAACGGTCCGTGATTCTCGGCTGCCTGATCCTGCGCCGGCCGCGAGCTGGAAAAATGCTGGGGGTCGCGAAGCAGCGTGAGGCAATCCTGATAGCGCGTCGCAAGTCCGGTCGGCAATGGAATTTCGGTTATATCCGCTCCCTCGATGCCGAACATCTTCAGCAACTCCGGAGTCGCGGGAATCTTTATGTTGATGATGCGCGGCGGCCCGGCCAGCATCGCTTTGTAGTGCGGATAGGGGTTGGCGCGAAACGCGGGATCCCACTGATTGAAATAAATTTCCTGCGCTGATGACTCAGGCATGACAACGCACCTCTTCTGTCGCGGCTCGAAGTCTATCCGTTTCGGTAACGGCTCGGCTATCAGCAATCGCGATGCCACTGTGCGGGAGGCGAAACTTCGCCGCCGCGCAATGAAACGCCGCTCACATCAGCGGGTTTTCGTGCACGGGCGATGCTGCACGCAGGACGCATGCGGCATCATTCGCGATCGGATGACGGGATTGAACCTACTCTACGACCATCGGCAGAGACTTCAGTCCGCGCACGAAGAACGAGGTCTTGTAGTCGAGCTTGGGATGGCCGTCGAGTCGCATGTGCGGAAACCGGTTCAGCATCGTGCCGAATGCAACCGCGGCCTCGAGGCGCGCGAGCGGTGCGCCCAGGCAGTAATGAATTCCCTCGCCGAAGGACAGATGATCGTTCTCCTCGCGCGTGATGTCGAAGACATCGGGACGTTCGAATTTCGCGGCGTCGCGATTTGCCGACCCGACCATCAGGAAAATTCCGCTGCCCTTCTCGACTGCGGTGCCGCCAATCTCGACGTCTTCCTTGGTGGTCCGGAAGACCGACTGCACCGGGCTGTCATAGCGAAGCATCTCTTCGATCGCGCGCGGCAGCAGCGTGGGATCGCGGTGCAGCAGGTTCATTTGGTCGGGATGGTTTTGCAGGGCCAGCATGCCGTTGCCGATCAAGTTAGTGGTCGTCTCGTTCCCCGCGATCAGCAGGATGACGAGGAACTGCATCAGCTCGCCGGCGTTGAGCATCTCGGTGTCTTCGTGCGCCGCGACCAGGGAACTCATCAGGTCGGTGCCCGGATGACGCCGGCGCCGTTCGATTTCCCCGGCGAAATACCCACGCATCTCGGTCAGGTTGGTGCGCACCGAATCCGCCATCGGCGTGCCCGGCGGCAGGCTGGTCAGCTCGATGAGCGTATCCGACCATCGTTTGAAGGTTTCGTAGCGCTCGCCGGGGATGCCGAGGATGCCGGCGATGATTCGCACCGGAAGTGGAATCGCGAAGTCCGCGATCAGATCGAAGTGGCGCTTGTGCTCGACCTCGTCGAGCAGTCCATTGGTGAGCGTCCGAACGCGCCCCTCCAGCGCGCGAATCGCACGCGGCGTGAAATCGCGGTTAACCAGCTTGCGCATGCGGGTGTGAATCGGCGGATCGGAACTGACGATGCTGGGCGCGTCGCCGAAAACCTCGGCGGTCTCCATCGTCATGCGATTGCGAACCGGCATGCTGGAGAAGCGATTCTGATCGCGCAGAGTCGCGAGCACGTCGGCATACCGCGAGATGACGGCGACCGGAATGAAGAATCGCATCACCGGCGGCGGGCTCATCCGCAGCGGCTGGTAGTAGGAATAAGGGTTACGACGAAAGTTCTCGTCCCATGGATTGAATGAGAGCCCCGCCCCAGCGGCATGCTCAGCCATTCCACTCATCAATATTTACCCCCGCGATCCATATTGGCCTTCTTCCCTTGCACCCAGGAGTTCGCGCGCGGTCTTTTTCAGATCATCCAATGACCTGATCAGGTCCGGCGGATCCGGCTCGTCGGCGCTGAGCAGCGCGCGCTCGAGCGCCATCGACTCGAGTTTCCCGAACGCGATTTCGACCACTCGCGCCAGCTTCTCCGCGCGTTCCGGAGTGGTGAAGCCATCATCGAGGAACTTCGCGAACGCCTTTCTGATCCCGATCGCCAGCCGGCGGTTGGTCTCGCGCACCGCGACCCGCAGTATCGGTTCGGTGCGG
>JBGPMZ010000474.1:0-3208 GCA_041487255.1 Binataceae bacterium (SeqCode)
CAAGCCCGTACGCACCACGAAACCGCTGCTCAGATGCGGTCCGAGTTCGAGCTCGCGCGGTTCGAGATAGCCGTCACCGCGATCGACGAATGCGATGCTGTGCAGCCCGGTCTGGAGCACGCTCGAATCGGGAATCACGAGACCCCGGCCGAGACGCTGCTTGAGGTTCACGCTGACGAACATCCCGACCTTCAACTCGCCTTCGGGATTGGGCAGGTTGATGCGCACTTTCGCGGTTCGCGTCGTCGGATCGAGCGCACTCCAAATGAAATCGACGGCGCCCTTGAACTCGCGCCCCGGATAGCTGTCGACGCGAATCGTTACCGCGTCACCCTTTCTGACTTGCGCGATCTGGTTCTGGAAAACCGCGGCATAGACCCACACCGTCGAAAGCTTGGCGATGGTGAACAGCCGCATCGATGGCTCTGCATATGCATTCGGGAACGCCTGCCGATCGACGATGTATCCGCTCGCGGGCGCGCCGATCGCGATCTCGTCGCGCGCCTTGCCTTCGCGTTGCAGGCGTCGAACCTCGCTCGCCGGCACGCCGAACAGCTTGAGGCGCTCGAGCGACGCCGAAACCATCGAGGCGGCGCCGTCTGCAACGCCCTCGACGGAACTCTTCGAGAGCGATTTGGATTGGCGCGCCGCGAGCAGATACTCGTTTTCGGCGCTGACCAGATCGGGGCTGTAGATCGTGAACATCGGCTCGCCCTGCTTCACGTACTGCCAGGTTTGATCCGCGAGGACGCGGCGGATCCAGCCCGAAAATCGCGTCTGCACGTAACTCGCGGATTGCTCGTCGGTCTCAACGGTGCCGGTGGTGCTAATGCTATCGACGAGGTCCTGCTGCGTGACGGTCGCGAACTTCAGCCCGATGAGCTGCTGACGTGCGCGCGGAATCAGAATCGGCGCCAGCTTCGCCTCGTCCTGCGAGGCTCGCGCAAATGAAGCGCCGCTCATCGTGAGCGCGGCGACAAGCGCAATCACCTTCAGCGGATTGCTGCGTAAAGGTTTCATAGATTTTCCCCGATCATCTGTTCGATGCGTGCGATCGCGATTTCGCGGTCGGCGATCGCGCGGTAGTACTCTTCGCTCATGTTCAACTGCTCGATCGCCGCGGAAAGCAGGGTCTGAAAATCGACGCGCCCGGTTCGATACGACGCCATCGCGGATTCGAAGGTCGCGCGCGCCTGCGGGAGCAGCCCGTCGCGATAGAGATTCATCACGCGCTCCTGCGTCTTGAGCGAGATCCAGTCGCGATCGATTTCGCCGGCGGCGTCGAGCTTGCTCGCACGAAGGCGCTCCTTGGCGGACTCGCGTTCCAGCGCGGCCTGCTCGACGGCGGGTTTCTGTTTGCGCCAGAAGTAAAGTGGGATTTTTGCGCCGAGCGAGAGCATGTAGTAGTCGCGAAATCCCGGGCCGGTCTTCTGATAGGTGTAACCGGCGCTGAAATCCGGGATGTAGTCCTCCTGCGCGAGCTTGAGTGAGATGTCACTCTTGCTCGCTTCCGCCATCGCCATCCTGACCTGGGTGGGATTGTGCCCGGCCAGTTCCATGAGATGGCCGCGATCGATGTGGTCCGAGATCACCGTCGGCGCAAGGTCCGTTACCTCGAGGTTGCGCGAATCCGCATCGCGTCCGAGGATCGATTTCAAAGTCACCTGACGCTGCGCCATTTCCTGGCGCGTCATCTCGATTTCCTTGAGCATCGCGGTCGCCGCCAGTTGCGCCTTGATCAAATCGGTCTGCTGCCCTTTGCCGAGGCGATACTGTTCTTCGGTGAAGTGCGATATGTCCGTGAGTTGGTCGCGGCCGGCGTCCAGCAGCGCGATCCGCCGGCTGAGGAAAAACAACTCGAAGCAGTTCTCGCGAGCTTTTTCGGCGACCTCGCGGCGGGCTTCTTCGTATTGCTGCTTCGCGATTTCCACATCGCGCGCGGCCGCGCTCGATCGCAACCGCAGCTTGCCGGGCCAGGGAATTTCTTGCGTCGCGCCGATGCCGGTATAGAAGAAGTCGCTGGTCTCGTAACCCTCGAACGGCTTGGGACCGCCGACGGTGAGCTGTTGCAGAGAAATTTCCGGATCGGGAAGCGTGGCGGCCTGAATCGGCATCTTGCCTTGCGCTTCGTAATGTTCGCGCGCGGCGATCACGGCAGGATTGCGCGCGACCGCTTCGGCCACAATCGCTTCGATTTGCGAATTCGCAGACCATCCGTTGCCAGGCTGGGCGATAGCGATGACGACCGCGACCGCAAGCATCCAGCGAAAGACTTCTCTCATATGACACCCGAAACTGATCGCTCACTGCGGCGAGCAACGAGCGCGCGCGCATCATGCGCGCAAGAACCTTCGATTAGCGTTGGCGCGATCGCGCATCGGCGGCGATCGATCGGAACGCGTTACGAACGAATGTTTCGGGTGTTCAGAGTTGAAGCAAACAGAGAGTGATCTGAATATAACGTGGAGGTGGTGACCAATCGGCGGAGTGAATCTCGAAACGAGACGAACCCGCTGAAGCGAAACTTGCGCGGATCGGAACCATCGCGGCGCTGAATGCCGACGAATTCGGGCTGTTCAAGTGGATCGCCGGCGCGACCTCGCCATCCTGGGTTGAGGTTCCCACGGCGCAGCACTCATTGGCGTTATGCGCCGGAGGTCGCGGGCAATTCTTCGAGCAACATTCCAGCGCGCTCGCGCTGGCGATCGCCGCGAGACACGATGTCGCGCCGCCTCCAAGCAGGAGCGCGAGAACTACCAGGATTGTGGTAAACCGAGGCATCAGCATTAAACCAGCATAAACGATATCCGCCTCTCGCAGCCGAAACAACCAAGCATCCATCGCCGGCGAAATTCGCCTCAGTGGCGCGAGGTGGTCCGCTTCGCGCCATTCGCGGGACTTCTATTAATGGCTCATCTGGGTTATTTGTTCCGAATACACAACATCATGAGAGGAACGCGATGGACTTCGAACTAAGCCCCCGGACTGCCGAATACTACAAAAAAGTCGACGACTTCATGCAGCAGGACGTGCTGCCCAACGAGAACAAGATCGACCATGAAGTCGAGACCCTGGGCGAGAAATTCAACGAATCGCCCACCATGAACGCGATCCGCAAGAAGGCCAAGTCCGCCGGGCTGTGGAACCTTTTTCTGCCTGACCCGAAGCATGGGCCGGGGCTGAACAACTTCGAATACGCGCCGCTATG
>JBGPMZ010000475.1:0-3202 GCA_041487255.1 Binataceae bacterium (SeqCode)
ATGTCGCCGCGCTGACGCTGAAGGCCGGATGCAACGATTTCTCCGGCACCCTGATGGAGGAAAGCATCACGCGCGAGGCCGGCGGCAATTCCGGCGAGTTCGTGCCGGTCGATCTGATTGAAGAGAAGGCGCGCCAGATGGGCCGCGTCGCCGTCGAACGGTCCACTCTCTACAAAAAGTTATACGGAAGAAAGGCTCCCAATGGCGCGAGGCCAATCGTCCCCTCCCAGGTCGAATCAGGTGTCAGTGCTGGCGGGGGGGGTGGGGGCCGCTAAGTTCATCCGCGGCCTGGTACGGATAATTCCACCCCAGCGTCTCACCGTCGTCGTCAACACCGGCGACGATGAGACCTTTTTCGGCCTCCATGTCTCACCTGATGTGGACACCGTGATGTACACGCTCGCAGGCGAGGTGCATGCCGGCCAGGGATGGGGCCTGCGCGACGAGAGCTTCCGGGTGCTCGAGGCGCTCGCGCGATTTTACGGCCAGCCGTGGTTCGGGTTGGGCGACCGCGACCTCGCGACTCATCTATATCGCACGGACAGACTGCGCGCTGGTGCGAAGCTGAGCGACATCACCGCGGATATCGCCGGGCGCTTCGGCGTCAAGTCGCGCATCCTGCCGATGAGTGATGATCGAGTCCGCACCTTCGTGAAAATTCGCAGCCGCGCCGCGATGCCCTTCCAGGAATATTTCGTGAAAGGCCGCGCGCGTGGCTTCGTTGAGAAGATCGAACTGCGCGGCATCGAGGAGGCGCGTCCCCTGCCCTCGGTCCTCGATGCGATTCGGAAGGCCGCGGCGGTGATCCTCGCACCCTCGAACCCGTTCGTCTCGCTTGGCCCGATTTTCGGACTGCGCGGCGTGCGCGAGGCGCTCGCGTCGGTGCGCGATCGCGTGGTCGCGATAAGCCCGATCGTCGGTGGCAAGACCATCAAGGGGCCCGCCGACAAGATGCTGCGCGGGCTCGGCCAGGAAGTATCGCCGCTCGGAATCGCGCGCCTCTATCAAGATATCGTCGGGACGTTCGTGCTCGACAAGGTTGACCGGGACTACCTCGAACCGATTCGCGAGCTGGGGATGCGTGCCGTCGCGGCCGACACAATCATGACGACTCCCGCGAAGGCAGCGCGCCTCGCGAGGATAGTTCTCGACGCTCTTACCGTGTAATTTAGGCGTGGCATGGCTTCGATTACGCTCACAGCAATCGAGGGAGTTCCTATCGTCAAGGCGGGCGATGATCTCGCCGCGCTGATCGCAAAGGGACTCGACCAAACCGGCCTGACGCTTCAGACCGGCGACATCGTCATCGTATGCCAAAAAGTAGTATCGAAGTCCGAGGGGCGGATGGTCGAGCTGAAGAGCATCGAGCCGTCTGCATTCGCGAAGCGATACGCCGCGCGATGGGAAAAAGATCCGCGCGCGGTCGAGCTGGTGCTGTGCCAAACCAGCCGCATCGTGCGCAATGACCATGGCGTGCTGATCGTCGAGACCGCCTCGGGATTCGTTTGCGCGAATGCCTGCGTCGATGAATCGAACACGCTCGGCGACGACCTCGCGCTGTTGCTGCCCGAGGATGCCGACGCCTCGGCGAGAACGATTCGCGACGGCCTCAAACGGCTGTGCGGCGCCGATGCCGCCGTCGTGGTGACCGACACGTTCGGGCGTCCGTGGCGCGACGGGCTGACCGACATCTGCATCGGCGTGGCGGGCATCAACCCGATGCTCGATTTGCGCGGAACCAACGACCTCGGCGGGCGCGAATTGCATCATACCGTCGTCGCGCTGGCCGACCAACTGTCGGCGGCAGGCGGCCTGCTGATGGAGAAAGCCTCGGGAATTCCTGCCGTGCATTTGCGCGGCTACAAATTTCAACCATATGAAGGCACGGCGAAGATCCTCATCCGCCCCGCCGAAGCTGACCTGTTCCGCTAGCTCGTGAAGAAAGCCAAAGCATACCAGCTCGAGCCCGAGACCCTCGGCGATACCATCAGCCCAGCGCGCATCGTCGAGGCTGACCTCCAGGCCGCCGAGGCCAAACTATCGCGGCTGCTCGACTCCAACGAATCGATCATCGCGGAGATTTGCCATTACCTCGTCGATGCGGGCGGGAAGCGCCTGCGCCCGACCTTTATCCTGCTGGTCTATCGCGCATGCGGCGGCATCGATGCCAAGGTTGAAGACGCCATCGACGCCGCGATCGCGCTCGAACTGATTCATTCCGCCACCCTGCTGCACGACGACATCATCGATGCGGGGATGTTGCGGCGCGGGAAGCCCTCGGCCTTCGCGCGCTACGGCGCCGGCGGCACGCTCATCGCCGGCGACTACCTCTTCTGCCGCGCCTTCGAACTATGCGGCCGCTTCGAGGAGCACCTCGTGCGCACCGCGGCGCAGGCCTGCATCCAGCTCACAGAGGGCGAAGTGATGGAAGGCCGCTTCCGCCATAGCGCGGCGGCGAATTTCAACGACTACCTCACCGTCATCACGCGCAAGACCGCGTCGCTTTTTTCCGCGGGCGGGCGCGTTGCCGCCGATCTCGCGGGTGCGCCGAAGAAAACCATCGAGTCGATGTGGAACCTTGGCAATGCGGTGGGGCGCGCGTTTCAGATGGTCGATGATATCCTCGACATCCTTGGGCCCGAGGAAAAAATCGGCAAGCCGGTCGGTTCCGATCTACGCGCGGGAATTCCCTCCTTGCCGGTCGTGCTCGGCATCACGCGCAATCCCGAAGTCCGCCGGCTCTTCGAGAACGACGGACGCATGGATGGCGCGAAGTTCGCGCGCGCCCTCGAACTGCTGCGCGCTCCCGAGCTCATCGCCGAGGCGCGCGCGATGGCGGCCGAGCAAGTCAAGATCGCGCGCGGCCTGCTCGCCGAGCTGCGACCGTCCGAATATCGCGACAGCCTGACCGTGCTGATCGAAGACCAGATCGACCGCGAAGTCTAACTTCATCCATCACATTAAGTTCGATCCTTCCGCAGCGCGGGTGCTAGGCTCCCGCTGCCTGCTATGTGACACTTTTCACGCCGAATGGTTTTGCCGAAGGGAGAAACAAAGTGGCGGAGATTGTTCAATACGAAACGCACTATCCGGCCGCGATCATCACGCTCAACAACCCGGGTACTCGTAACGCGCTCAGCATCCCGATGATCGATGCGATCGCCGCAGCATTCGAAAAAGCCGAGAACGATACCCATGTTCG
>JBGPMZ010000476.1:0-3178 GCA_041487255.1 Binataceae bacterium (SeqCode)
CGCAGTTGCTGCGGGCCGTCGGAGAGCGCGACCGCGGGGTTCGGATGCACCTCGATCAGCAGGCCGTCGGCGCCCGCCGCGATCGATGCAAGCGCCATCGGCTTCACCAGCGTCCACAAACCAGTGCCATGACTCGGGTCGACGATGACCGGCAGATGCGTCATCTGCTTGAGCAGCGGCACCGCGTTGAGGTCGAGGGTGTTCCGCGTCGCGGTCTCAAAGGTGCGGATACCGCGCTCACATAGCACCACATTGGGATTGCCCTCGGAGAGGATGTACTCGGCCGCCATCAGGAATTCCTCGATGCGGGTGGACATCCCGCGCTTGAGCAGGATGGGCTTTTTGGTGCGTCCGAGCTTTCGCAGCAGCGAAAAATTCTGCGCATTGCGGGCGCCGACTTGCAGCATGTCGGCATGCGCGACGAACAGCTCGATATCCTGCGCTTCCATGATCTCGCTGACGATCGGAAGCCCAACCCGCCTGCCCGCGTGTTCGAGGAGGCTCAGACCTTCGGATTCCATCCCCTGAAATGCGTAGGGAGAGGTGCGCGGCTTGAACGCGCCACCGCGCAGGAGATCGGCGCCGCCGCGTTTGACCGCGTCGGCGGAAGCTTCGACCTGCTCGGCGCTCTCGACCGCGCAGGGCCCCGCCATGATAGCGATTTTTCGGCCGCCGATTTTCACCCCGCCAACATCGATAACGGAACCCTCGGGACGGACCTCGCGCGACGCCAATTTGTAGGTTTTCAGTACCGGCATCACCTGCTCGACGCCGGCAAATGCCACCAGATGCGCGAGTGAATGCTGCGCGCCGCGCTCCTCGCCGACGCACGCGACGACGGTGCGCTCGACGCCGCGAATGATGTGGCCGCGGTAGTCCAGCTCCTCGACCGCGGTGACGACCGCCTGGATTTCCGCCTCGGTGGCGCGCGCCTTCATTACAACGATCACGGCGACTTCCCCATACTCGTTAAGCTCCTCACAGTTCTCGATTACATCAGGATAGACCTGCCGAGCAAAGCCTACGGCATATGGACGCTCGTTCACTCAACAACAGGTAGCATTCTATGACTCGGCGTTAACGGGAGACTTGAGATATCCAGTAGGTTGAGATACTTCGGTTGGTATGTCCTCTCCGGAAGGATCGCCGGCTCCCATCTTGCGAGAACCCGTCGGGGCCGCAACCCGCGACTATGAGCTCCGTGATGCCACTCGGAGAGAGGCTCTATGGCTTAGGCTCAACTTTGCGCTGCTGGCGATGTTCCTCGGTATATTGGCATTTTTCGGTAAAGACCTTTACTCAGAGGTCAAAACCCATACTGGACAGCTCGCTGCCATTACAGCTCAGCTCGCGACGCTCACGGAGCGGCTTAACGGTAACACGGATCGAGTGAACGAGATCAAGGAAAGAGTGAACAGCTTGGAGAACAAGGTCGACAAGATTGCTGCATATACCGAGCAAAACGTGCGATCGCTAGCCGAAATAAAAGGTTTCCTTCAGGCCATGCCTCATTCGTCGTCGAAAGAAGACTCCTCGGAGTCCTCCCGCCACTGACACCCGCCCATTTTCAGAAACGTCGCATTCATTATAGTATCTGGACAGGAACGAGCCGCGGGCGAATGCCGACAATGTTGGCGCGCCACCCGGCGAGTGAGAATCCAGTTTGTCTGCGAAGCCCCGCAAGCCGTTAAAATTTGTCCATACTTCGGACGTTCATCTCGAAACCGATACCTTCGGCGCGACGGATGCCGGCGTAAAGCTGCGCGACAAGGTGCGCAAGGCGTTCTCGAATGTCGTCGAGGTAGCCAACAATCGCGAAGCTGACCTGCTCCTCATCGTCGGCGATCTGTTCGATTCCAGCCGCGTGAGCGAGGAGGGCCTTGCCTTCGCCTTCGGCACCATCGCCCGCGCCAAAATGCCCGTGGTGATGATTCCCGGCAACCATGATGCGCATGATGAGCGCTCGATCTATGCGGGCTTGTCGCCATCGGTTTTCCCGCGCAATCTCCATCTGATCCTCGAACCCGAGGGGCGGGTGCTGGATTTTCCCGATCTCGAAACGCGCATCTGGGGCCGCGCGATGGTCGAGCATACGCCGGACTATCGGCCGTTGGCCGGCGTGCCCGACCCGCATCCTGAGCTATGGAATATCGCGCTGGCGCACGGCTTCTACACCGACGACGACGAGAACATGCGCTCGTCGCCAATCACGCCGGAAGAAATCGAGCGCAGCCGATATCACTACATCGCGCTCGGGCACGTGCACATTTTCAATGATGTCTCGCAGGGATCGACGCGTGCGCTCTATTGCGGGACGCCGGCGCCGCTTTACGCCGGCGATAGTGCGGGATGGGTCGCGGTGGTCGATTGCGTTCCCGGCCAGCCGCTCACGATCGACAAAGCTATCGTGAAACCCGACTAGCCTTCATCGCCGCTGTGGCCGACATCATGAGGGCAAACGGACCCGCCATCAGTTGCGGATGGGCCGTTGACAGAGTGCGCCATAAAGTCGTGAACTCGAACGGCGCGACGAAACATTCGAGCGCACCCGCCGCGCGAAACATTTGAGCGTCGTCACACGACAGGGTTCGCCCAACGATAAGCACAGAGGTCTCCGGCGCTTCGCGTTTGATCGATCGAATCAGGCCAAGTGGACCGGGCTGGTCGCCACTGCTGAGGTCGGCGCCGAGCGTCACAATCTCCGGCTGGATGGTTCTGAAGAGCGGCAGCGCCTGTGCGGCGGTCTCCGCCTCGGCGGCAATTTCACATCCGATGCATTCGAGATGACGCCGGATCGCGTCGCGAACTGCCGACGAACCGTCAGTAATCAGCACACGAACTGTCATGGTGCTTAGGGCCTCCCCCGCCTCCCGACCGCACGCAAAGTGGGGTTCCGGATGATACAGGCGAACTAACCATCAAGAGGTAGCAAGGGGTAGGCCATTTCTATGCGATGGTCGAGGCCGATCTGTTTCGGGGCGCGCAGGCTTGTGCTTTAGGTGGCACATCCGAGCTTTGAGCATCGATGCTGCTCCGTGGCGGGCGCCCGGCTAAGCAACTTCGTCCGGCATCATCACCGACTCGCCCACCGGCGTGTTGCAGCGCCGCGACTGGCGACCGCAACCGGCACCGCATCAGTTTCAGAAACAGAAACGGCGGAGTCTTTTCGACTCCGCCG
>JBGPMZ010000477.1:0-3171 GCA_041487255.1 Binataceae bacterium (SeqCode)
CCTCGAGCGCGGGGTTGCCGAGATGGAAACCGCGATTGCCGGATTTGTTCCTCTCGGCGGCGTTCCCAGACAGCCGTTTTTGGCCGCGATGCTCGCAGAGGGTTACCAGAAACTCGGGCGAGTCGACCAGGCAGTCGCGATGCTCGACGAACAGCTCGTGCGAATCGAGCGCACCGGCGAACGGCTGGACGAAGCCGAGCTTTATCGCGTAAAGGGCGAACTGCTGGTCGCGCGTGACGGGTGGGACAATATGGAGGCCGAGTCGTGCCTCCGCAAAGCCATCGAAGTCGCGCAGCGGCAGGAATCGCGATGGTGGGAACTGCGTGCGACGGTGAGCCTCGCGCGGCTGCTCTCGAAGCAGGGAAAGCACGAGGAAGCGCGCGCTATGCTCGCCGAAATCTACGGCTGGTTCACCGAGGGCTTCGACACCGCCGACTTGAAGGACGCCAAGGCGCTCCTCGACGAGCTGGGTGGTTGATGCGGATTCTTGCGCAGGTAGGTGTTGCGTAGGGCAACATCAAGTATCTTCAGTTCAGTTTAATCTTTAGGCTCGTCTCCCGAAGGTTGCGGCGTGGCATCAACAGCATCGGAATCAGAAAAACGCGGCGAAGGTGCCATCGTAGTCGCGACCCGTGTGCGCGGTGTCGGTTCGAACGGACGCGCCGCACCGCGCGTGAGAAGCAGCCTGCGCAGGATCAGCGGCGACTTCTATATCCTCGCATCCGCGATGGCGTCGCGGCGCTCCACGCGGGTGCTCGCGCAGGGCGAATCATTCGCGATCTTCGAGACCAGCGGCGACATCCTCGACTCACCGCTCGAGGCGCTGGGATTTTTCCATCGCGACACGCGCCACCTGAGCTGCTTCGAGATCCGCATCGCCGGCGAAGTGCCGCATTTCCTCAATTCCTATGTCAGCGACGACAACACCGAGGTTCGTGCGAATCTCACCAACCCCGACCTCGTCAGCCGCGATGATTCCAGGCTCTTGCCTCGCGACCTGATCCAGATCGAACGCAGTTGGGTACTGAGCGGTGCGCGCCTGATGCAGAGAATTGCGCTTCGAAACTTCGCCTCATCGACGGTGAAAATCGAGGTGGACTTCGCGCTGGGCGCCGACTTCCGCGATATGTTCGAGGTGCGCGGGCTAGCGCGCAAGAACCGCGGCGAAAGTCAGCCTCCCAAGGTCGGGAGTAGTTCGGTCGAGTTCCGCTATACCGGTCTCGACGGCATCGGCCGCGCCACGTCGGTCGATTTCAGCCGGAAGCCCACCCGACTGGCAGAGTCGAGCGCGTCGTTCATGCTCACGCTCAAGCGCGATGCCGCGATGGAGATGGAGATTCGTATCGAGGCGCGCCAGGACCATTCGCGCGCAAATGGCAGAGTTGCGGTGCCGCGCACATTCGGCGACGCGCTGGAGCGCCGGCGGCGCGAGGTTGGAGAGGTGGCATCCGGCTTTACCCGCATCACCACCAGCAATCAGATCGCCAACTCGCTTATCGAGCGATCGCTGGGCGACCTCGCGGCGCTGACCACGATAAACGAGCGCGGCCACACCATCATGGCGGGGATTCCGTGGTTTGCGACTCTGTTCGGCCGCGACAGCATCATCACCGCGCTCTCGGTTCTGCCGTTTTTTCCGGAGCTGGCGGCGGGAGTTCTGCGCACTCTCGCATCGCTGCAGGGATCCGAAAACCACGAAGCACGCGATGAACAGCCGGGCAAGATCATTCATGAGATGCGCGCGTGCGAGATGGCGAACACCGGCGAGATTCCGTTCGGGCGCTACTATGGGAGTATCGATTCGACGCCGCTATTCCTTTGGCTGATTGGGCGCTACGTCGGCGCGACCGGCGACCTGAAACTCGCCGAAGAGCTGTGGCCAAACGTCGAACGCGCACTCGACTGGATCGGCAACCACGGCGATCGCGATGGCGACGGCTACCTTGAGTATCAGCGCGAAACGCCGCGCGGCCTCGCCAACCAGGGGTGGAAGGATTCGCTCGATTCCATCTCGCACGCCGACGGCACTCTCGCGAAGGCGCCGATCGCGCTGGCCGAGGTGCAGGGTTACGCATACGCCGCATACACTTCCCTCGCGGAAGTTGCGGGACGGCTCAATCGCCACGACCTGCGCGATCATTTGGGCGAGGAAGCTCGAACGCTCAAAGCAAACTTCGAGCGCGACTTCTGGCTGAAGAAGGAAAAGATGCTCGCGCTCGCGCTCGACGGCGACAAACGTCCGTGCGCCGTGATGACCTCGAACAGCGCGCACTGCCTCGCCACGGGACTACTCGATGGCGACCGCGCGGCGACACTCTGCGAGCGCCTGCTCGCCGAAGATATGTTTTCCGGATGGGGCATCCGCACGCTCAGCAGCCGCGAGCGCCGCTACAATCCGATGAGTTATCACAACGGCTCGGTTTGGCCGCATGACAACGCGATGGCTGCATGGGGGTTGGCAACCGCGGGCCGCACCGATAGCGCGGTGAAAATCATGACCGGTTTGTTCGATGCCGCGATGGGTCTCAACAACGAAAGCTTGCCGGAACTGTTCTGCGGATTTTCGCGCGAGCCCAGCCTCGGACCGGTGCCATATCCTGTCGCCTGCCATCCGCAGGCGTGGTCCGCGGCGAGCGTATTCCTGCTGCTCAAGGCGGTCCTCGGAATCGAGGTGCGCGGTTTCGAACGCCGGATGGTGATGCGATCGCCGATGATACCGGATTGGCTGGAATGGATCAGGTTCGATGATCTGCGGCTGGGCAAATCGTCGTTGTCGTTCATCGCGCGCCGCGGTCGCCACGGCGCCTCGATCGAGGTGCTGGAGAAGCGCGGCCCCGCTATTGTCGAAGTGCACAAGTGACCTTTCGGCATCGCCGAAAGGTCATCCTGAGCGTCCGCGCGAAGGATCTCGAGTGCGCGGCATCCGAAAGGTCATCCTGAGCGTTGCGCGAAGGATCTCGATCACGACATCTCGCGCGCTGGTCCCAACCCTTAACCAGGTCTTTCGTAGGTCGCGCGGGATAAACCGGAACATCGGAGACAGAATTAAACGTCGGGATGCCATCGAAAAATGACGAATCACTACCTGGGTTGGAAGAGATTTTCGTTGCGTTCCTCGACAACTTCCCTGCTATTATTGAGATGCCCTTAAGCGAGAGCGAACGAGGGTTA
>JBGPMZ010000478.1:0-3162 GCA_041487255.1 Binataceae bacterium (SeqCode)
CTTGGCTATCGTCGGCGAACAGCTCGACTACTTCGTCATACAGGCACTTGTCCGCATAATAGCCATACTTGTAGTGCAAAGAGGTTATGTCGCGGACATCCTGCAGGATGCCTAGCTCATGACGTAGTTGGGCGACCTCTTTCTCGAGCGCCTCGAGCTTGCCGTCCGACATGCCGCCTCCTTCTTGCGATGCGGGTTGTGTGCTACACTAACACCGTTGACCCGCCCCCTGAAAAGGGACCCCGCAGCTTGAGGCTTCAGCCACCTGCGGTCGGTCTGCCGTCGGATTCCCCCGCAGGGTTTGCACCCTAATAGCCCAACTTCGTACCTCCGGCAAAGCCTTCGATCCGACGGAAAATTCCGGCGGTCCATTTTGAGGATTTCGTCGTTTGCCGGCGGCTGCTTGGCTTCGCCGGCGCGAGAAGAGGAATGCAGTGGAGGTTTTGGAGGCGGCGAGTGGATTCGAACCACTGAAAGGAGGCTTTGCCGGCCTACCCCTTGCCACTTGGGTACGCCGCCATCTTACCGCACTGCAACACGCTTGCCATGATATCGGCGCTGCTCGAACCAACTAGCTGCAACTTAAGTTTGACGTGTCCGCACGGAAGCCAGGCGCGATTGTAAGAACTACCGGGGCGTCGGCAAATCTTACAACCGGCACATTAGACGGAGCGGTGCTCATCGGATGCGTGGGACTTTTTCAGACCTGTGACGTTTTTGTCGCGATCGTCAGCGGCGACCTTCACATGTGATTCGCGGTGTCGCTCAGTATCGGGTAGACCCGCGACAATGCGCTTTCGCCTCAAAATTTTCGCGAAATGATGCTGTTTTCACCACTGGACATGGTATGCGCACTGTGCATATCTTATATCATTCAAAGATGATTTATCTTAGTTTTGTAAGGCGTTCGAGGGTTATCGGTCATTTAACGCTGACGCCGCGACTGTAGCGTCGGCCCGATCACAGCATAGTTTTCAGGAACAAAAGGAGGAGGAGCCTTTTATGTCCGAAGGAAATGGAAATGGTCACGTGGTGCCACATCTGATCGTCAATCGAGCGGAAGTGGTTACCGAGGGATGCAAAGCGTGTGGGAACTCGTTCGCCGCAAATCCGACGGGGGAGCGCGCCCTGACCGCCTCGGTCGGTAGTGCCAATGACACCTACATGTTCTGCGCGCAGTGCGGCGATTCCATCATGGGTCATCTCCAGACTGACGGGGTCCGCCAGCGCTACGGATGGGACTGGTTGATCCCGCTGAAGGGTGCGCCGCTTAACGGCAGCGCCGGCCACTAGCCTCGGAAGGGGCGGAGAGGGCGTGCGTCATTCGAAAATCCTCTCCGCTCTTTCTCCAGAGCGAAGCTACTTCGTTTCCTGATATCCCAACGGCGGGCCGAACAGGACCGCCGCCTGATAACCGGCGCTCAAGTTGGTCCATTTGATGTGGATCTGTTTTGAAGGATCGGGATCTATCGTTGTGAGCTGGACCGGAAAGCGCGTGCTCTTGTTGACGAACAGGTAGAATGGCTTGATGTCCGGATCCTTCGGCAGGATCTGAAAGTCCTCGCATTCCTGACCATCGATGATCTTGGTGTCGAGCAGTTTATGTTTCTCAAACCGCCTCAGCGCCTGCGAGATTAGCGCCGCTCTCGCATTCCACGGCAGGACCTTGAAAGCCTTCTTCTCGTCATCGAGCAGGTAGATGGTCTTGGTTATCGGATCGATGATGGTGACCTTCTTTGGTCCTGCGCCGGATGGCGCAATCTCTTCCCGAATCCTGCCATGCGAGAAATACATGGTGCCGTGCTCCGCTGGGCGGTCTCCCACCTCAAATGTGAATTCGGCCTGAAAAGCTTTGGGCGCATCGATCTTGGGTGACCTCGCCGCGCCGGCCGGTCCTGTTGCTGACATCGATAGCATAGTGACCGCGGCAAAAGTCGCCGCGAGAAAAGACAGCCCCTTCTTCATAGTGTGTGCGATCCCTCCGCAAATTCGCGCGGCGCGACACTATCAAGCGTGCGTTACGACAATGTTAACGTGGAGCGAATGGGATGCTGCGAAATCGCACCGACGAAGGCATTGGCTCGGCGGCGCGACTAGACGTAGACCCAGGGCCGGCGGATGCGATCGGTATCCTGCCACTCGGCGACGCGCGCCTCGCGCTTGAGCGTCATGCCGATGTCGTCGAGGCCCTCAAGCAGTGCGGAGCGCCGCGCCTCGTCGAGGCTGAACGGAATTCGCAGACCTCGCGCGTTGGTGATGATGCAGTTCTCCAGGTCGACGGTGATCGGAGCGTCAGGTGCGGCTTCGATCTCGGCGGCGATCGCGCGCACGGTCTCTTCGGGCAGGATGATCGGCAGGACGCCATTCTGAAAGCAGTTGTTGTAGAAGATATCGCCGAAGCTAGGCGCGACAATCGCGCGGATACCGAGTCCCATCAGCGCCCACACCGCAGGCTCGCGCGAGCTGCCGCATCCGAAGTTGATTCCCGCCAGCAGGGTGACGGCCTCGTGAAACGGCGCACGATTGAGAACGAAGTCGGGATTGTCGCTTCCATCGGGAAGGTAGCGCCAGGCGCGAAACGCGCAGCGACCCTGCTCGCCGCGCGGCACCGAAACGCAGTCATCGATGGGAATGATGACATCGGTGTCGACGTTGGGACGTATCAGCGGCGCCGCGATGCCGGTCACACGGGTGAACTTTTCCATCTCACGCACCCACCTTGCGCACGTCGATGATCCTGCCTGCGAGCGCGGCTGCGGCCGCCATCGCCGGACTCGCGAGGTGTGTGCGCGCGCCGGGCCCCTGACGCCCCACGAAGTTGCGATTGCTGGTTGATACGGCGCGCTGCCCCGGCGGCACCGTCTCGCCATTGACCGCGACGCACATCGAGCATCCCGGCTCGCGCCATTCGAAGCCGGCCTCGCGAAAAATGAAGTCGAGTCCTTCCGCCTCAGCTTCGCGCTTCACGGCAACCGAGCCCGGCACCACCCACGCATGCACGCCGGTCGCGACGCGGCCGAGCCTCGCGATCTCCGCCGCCGCGCGCAGATCCGACATCCTGCTGTTGGTGCATGAGCCGATGAAAACCCAATCGATTGGAGTTCCCGCGAGCGTCGCGCCAGGTTCGAGGCCCATGTATTCGAGCGCCGCGCGCATCGCCTC
>JBGPMZ010000479.1:0-3157 GCA_041487255.1 Binataceae bacterium (SeqCode)
AATCCGCCGAGCCGCTGAGATTGGTGCCGAGGCGCTGGCGCGCACGCTGCAAGGCGTCCGCGTAGGGATGACGGAGCTGGATGTATGCGGCTTGCTGGAACAGTCGCTCCGCACGTGCGGCAGCGAGGCACACCCGTTTCCCCCAATCGTCGCGTCGGGTCCGCGTAGCGCCCTGCCACATGCGCAAGCGTCCACGCGTGCTATTGCGCTCGGCGACTTTCTGCTGTTGGATTTCGGGGCGACATTCCGCGGTTATTGCAGCGACATCACGCGGACTGTCGTGTTGGGCCGCTCGAGTGAGCGGCAACGGGAAGTGTACGCAGCTGTCCTGCTTGCCAATGAGCGGGCGCGGTCGGGAGTACGCGCTGAAATGCGTGGATGCGATGCAGACGCGCTTGCGCGTTCGGTGCTCGAAGAGGCCGGGTTGGGCGAAGCGTTTGGGCATAGTCTGGGGCACGGGATCGGGTTGGAGGTTCACGAGGCACCGCGTTTGTCGCGCGCGGCAGAGACGATGCTCCGGTCCGGGGCCGTCGTGACAATTGAGCCTGGCGCCTATGTGCCGGAGTGGGGCGGCGTCCGCATCGAGGACGACGTCGTGCTTCGGGAAGGGGGATCCGAACTCCTCACGCACATTCCGCGTGATCTGATCGAACTCTCGTAAGGCGGCTCAGGACGTTACCATTCGCGTATGATCGATCTTCGATACGTCAAGAAACTCATCGAAATGCTGGACGGTTCGTCCGTTGATTCTGTGGAGATCTCCACGGATAAAGGGATGAAGATCCGGATTTCGAAGACACCGCAGCAGCGAGGCGCACTGCAGATTCCGACCCCGGTTCCGATGCCGGCGATGTTGCCACCACAGGCGCCGCTCCGCGTGACGCCGGCCGAGGGCAGCGCCGCTATCGCCGAGCCCGAGCCGCGAGCCGAGCCACCGAAAGCGAAGCTGTTGGAAGTGAAGTCGCCGATGGTCGGGACGTTCTACGGGCAACCTGAGCCGGGGGCCAAGGCCTACGCGGCGGTCGGTACGCGCATTGAGAAGGGGCAAGTGCTCTGCATAATCGAAGCGATGAAGATCATGAACGAGATCGAATCCGAATTCACCGGCCTTGTGAAGGAGGTCTGCGTGTCGGACTCGCACGCGGTGGAATACGGGCAGGTGTTGTTCCGGATCGATCCGAATGGCTAACCCAACCTCGGTGCCGGAAGGCGCGGCGACTCCGGGGGCAGCGAAACCGCCATTCAATTTCAAGGCGATTCTTCTGCAGATGGTGCAGGTCAACGCCTCCGACCTTCACCTCAAAGTGGGGCGCCCACCGACGCTTCGCATTAACGGCGATCTGTCTCCACTTCCCATGCCCGCGCTGCGCCCCGAAGACCTGAGCACGCTGGCGAAGGAAATCATGACGCCAAAGCAGGTGAAGGAGTTCGCCGAATTTCGCGAGGCGGACTTTGCCACCGGCGTTCCGGGCATCGGGCGTTTCCGCATCAACGCCTACCAGCAGCGCGGAACCATCGCATTCGCAATCCGCACGATTCCGCATCAGGCGCGGTCAATGAGCGATTTGCACCTGCCGGCGATCGTCGAGGAAATCGCGATGCTGCCCCGAGGGTTGGTCCTGGTCACGGGGATCACCGGATCCGGCAAGTCGACGACTCTGGCGTCGATGATCCAGCTCATCAACGAGCGTCGTTATGCGAACATTATCACGATCGAGGATCCGATCGAGTTCCTGCATCGTGACCTGAGGTGCCACATCAATCAGCGCGAAGTCGGGACGGATACCGGCAGCTTCGGGCAGGCACTTCGCCGTGTGCTCCGACAGGACCCGGACGTGGTGCTGATCGGCGAAATACGTGACCTCGACACGCTGGACACCGCGCTCAAAGCGGCGGACACTGGTCACCTGGTCTTTTCGACGCTCCACACGACAGATGCAACGCAGACGATCAATCGCATCCTGTCCTTTTATCCGCCCCACCAGCAGAACGAAGTGCGCTACGCGCTGTCAAGCGCGCTCGCGGCCGTCGTGTCACAGCGACTGGTTCCGCGCGCCGATCGCCCCGGCCGCGTACCGGCGTGCGAGATTCTCATGAACACTGCCGCCGTTCGTGAGCAGATCCGCGACGTGACGATGACACTCAACATTCCGGACCTCATCAAGGAAGGAACGATGCAGTACGGAATGCAGAGCTTCGACCAGTCGCTAATGCAGTGGTATTCACGCGGCCTGATCTCCTACGAAAACGCGGTCTTCTACGCGACCAGCCCCAGCGAGTTCGCTCTCCGGGTCCAGGGCGTCGCGCAGTCCAGCGACACGTCGTGGGACGATTTCCAGAAAGATCAGACGCCGTAGCATTCGGATCGCGTCCATGTTCAAGAAAGTCCTGGTCGCTAATCGCGGAGAGATCGCACTGCGTGTCATTCGCGCGTGCCGGGAACTCGGCATCGAAACCGTCGCTGTCTATTCAGAGGCGGATCGCGAGTCGCTGCACGTTCGGTTCGCGGATGACGACGTCTGCATCGGCCCTGCGCCGGCGCGCGAGTCATACCTCAAGATCCCGAGGCTGATCGCGGCTGCGGAGATCACCGGCGCGGATGCGATCCATCCAGGCTATGGCTTTCTGGCCGAGAATGCGGAGTTCGCCGAGACCTGTGCGGCTTCCAACATCACATTTATTGGCCCGACGGCGGACCAGATCCGTCTGATGGGAAATAAGTCGGCCGCACGCAAGGCGATGCTGGAAATTGGCGTCCCGATAGTTCCGGGCACGCCGGGGCCCGTAGAAGACCCTGACGAGGCGCTCGGCTTTGCGAAGGAGATCGGCTTCCCGGTCATCATCAAGGCGGCGGCTGGTGGGGGTGGGAAGGGGATGCGGGTTGCCAAGGACGCCGATGAATTTCCTCGCGCCTTCTCGCTCGCGCGCTCCGAAGCCTTGTCCGCTTTCGGCAACGGCGACGTCTACGTCGAAAAATACCTCACCAAGCCTCGCCATATCGAATTCCAGATCCTTGGTGATAAGCATGGGCATGTCATTCATCTGGGCGAACGCGACTGCTCGGTACAGCGCCGGCATCAGAAACTCATCGAAGAGGCGCCCAGTCCCGCGATGACTCCTGCGCTCCGGCGAGCGATGGGAAACGACTCGGTCGCCG
>JBGPMZ010000480.1:0-3152 GCA_041487255.1 Binataceae bacterium (SeqCode)
ATATTCCGCCGATCTGCTGAACTTCATTGTGCCGACCGCTGCCAACGCGATCGGCAACCTGGCGGCGATCGGAAAGCTTTCACGCAACTTTCCCGGCAACATCTTCGAACAGGGCGCATGCCTTGGAATTCCGCTCCTGGCGATCGCGGCGGTCTGGAGCCGCCGTCATTGGAGCGAGTTCATGCCCAAGCTTTTGATTGCTACCGTTGCGATAAGTTGCATTCTCGCGGTTGGACCGTTTCTGCAGATCGAGGGACATGCGATCCTACCGATGCCATGGTTCCTGATCGAGAAACTGCCGCTGATCAAAAGCGCCATGCCGGTTCGGCTGGTGATGTTCGCCTACCTCGCACTCGCCGTCATTTTCTCGATGTGGCTTTGCGATCCGCTCACCGGTTCAGCGGAAAGAGCGATCGGATCGTTCGCGGTACTCATCATGCTGATGCCGAATCCCGCCGCATCGTTCTGGGCGAGCCCGGCGCCGCTGCCCGCATTTTTTCACGACGGTAGTTCCGACCGATTGCTGACCAGCGATGACATCCTTCTACCACTCCCATTCGGTCAGCAGGGCATGTCGATGCTGTGGCAGGCGGCGAGCGGGATGAACTTCCGGATGGCATCGGGGCTGACCGGCCTGCAACCAATCGAGATCCGACGGTGGCCAGTGGTCAACGTGTTCTACGGTTCGGGCGATCTCCCGGAGCCTGATCTTCAGCTCAAGGCATTTGTCGCCAATGTCGGCATCACCGCGATCGTGGTCGATGCGAGTGACAAACGCGCGCCGCAATGGAAGCAACTCCTGTCGAGTCTGGAGGTCGCTCCGCAGGAAGTCGCGGGCGTTCTTTTGTATCGGATCCCCAAGGATGCGCTGAATGCATACAAAGGAATGAGTGCGATCGACCTCGAGCAGCGTGCAAATCGCGCGCGCTTCGAGGCGTTGATCGCCGCAACCGATCGCTACGTCGTCAATGGCGGTGATGCCGCCAAGCTCGACGTCCCGCAGCTGCAGGCGGCCGGCCTGTTTCCCGCTGGATGGACATTCGATCCCAAGCCGGATGCCTATCGCGATATCTGGTCGGGTCAGATCGATGGCAGGATCGGCATTGGCGTGATCGGCTCCGCGTCGGGCCTGAAGCCGATCCTCGCCGGCTATAGCCGCGAGGCTGCAAAAGTCTACTTTCCGTTTCCAAGGAGCTGGCCGGCGGAACCAGGCCGGCAGGGTTTCCTGCACTGGGTTCTCGCGCCTCAGATTTGGGGTTCGACCAGCGGCGAGTCGTTGCAGTTGATGGTGATGGAATTCGATCCCGCGCACCTGCGGCAGCTCGCCGCGCGGGTGGCGTCGCAACCCGCGCTCAATCTTGCAGCTGCTCCGCGCGCAGCTTCTCGCTGATCGTCATCGCGTTGAGCGCGGCGGTGAGACGAACAGGATAGGCGGCCGGGCTCGTGAGCGAGCGCTGCTTTGCCCCCAGCATCGCGAACTCAGCCATGAAGTGATCGCGCGATTCATCCAGCGTTGGCGGCGCGAGCAGGCGCCGTCCGTTCTCGAAGACCGGCTGCAAGATCGGCGTGATTTTGGAAACTGTGGGCTTGAATTCGCGCGCCACGCCGGCCGGCGCTTCGTCCACCAGGCCGACCAGGTCTTGCGAAAAATGACCGCTCGCGTCGATGCCTCGAAACACCTGCTTGCGCCCCGGAATCGTCGCCTTGCCCGCCGAGGTCTTGAGGCGCGGGCGGCCGAGGTAGTCGGCGAGCTTGTAGGTGTAGTCGGCGCTCGGAGCATCGTCGCTGACGGTCAACGCGGTCCCTACCCCGAAGGCGTCGATGGGCGCGCCGGCGCGAATCAGCTCCGCGATGCGATACTCGTCGAGGTTGCCGCTGGCGAAGATCGCGACATCGGTGAGTCCGTGCTGATCGAGAATCGCGCGCGCCTGGCGGCTCAGTTGATAGAGATCGCCGCTGTCCAACCTCACCGCCTGGATCTTGATGTCTTCCTTCGCGAGCCGCTGCGCGAGTTCCGCAACATTTCGGACGCCTTGCGCCGTGTCGTAAGTATCGACCAGCATCGTGTTCAGCTTCGGAAAGGTTCGCGCGAATTCCTCGAACGCCTGGCGCTCGCCGTCGTGCGCCATGATGAAGCTGTGACTCATGGTGCCGAACACCGGCATCCCGTAGCGCTTGCCCGCGAGCACGTTTGAGGTTCCGCTGAATCCCGCCAAATAGCTGGAGCGCGCGGCGATCAGCGTGGCGTCGGCGCCTTGGCCCCGGCGCAATCCGAACTCGACCAGCCGCCGTCCCGAGGCGACGCTGAAACATCGCGCCGCCTTGGTCGCGGTGAGCGATGCGAATCCGAGCTGGTTCATAATCATCGGTTCGAGGATCTGCGCCTCGATAAGCGGCCCGCGCACCTCCAGCACCGGTTCGCCGGGGAAGAAGATGCTGCCGTCGGCGATCGCGCGCACCGATCCGGTGAAACGCAAATGCGCCAGATGATTCAGGAACTCGGGCTTGAACAGATGCAGCGATTCCAGGTGCGCGATCGCGGCCGCATCGAAGTGGAAATCCTCGAGCACCTGGAGCACACGCTCGAGGCCTGCCGCGATCATATAGCCGCGGCTTGGCGGGAAGCGGCGCACCATCACCTCGAACGACGCGGGGCCGGTCATCCCGCGCTCGAAGAAAACCGCGGCCACCGTGAACTCGTAGAGGTCGTTGAGGATGGAAACCTCGCCGGGGTCGAGGCGCAGATCGATCGGCATCGTTGGTTACACCAGCTAGCGGGGCGGCTCGGGAGGCTCGGGCGGTTTCGGCGCGGGAGGGGTGGGAGGATTCTCGTGCACGATGCGCGTCTCGCGATCGAAGCGATCGCGAAGCAGGGTCGCGTTTTTCTGGAGCCGCTGATCGACGAGGTAGTTGACGGTGCCGGGCTCCTCGAGGCTGCCGGCGCGCACGCCGGTAAGCAACTCGATACCGCGATCGATGGTGTCGACCGGGTAGATATGGAACACTCCGCGCGCGACGGCGTCGACGGTTTCCGGATCGAGCATCAGGTTGGCAAGGTTGGCGCGCGGCACCAGCACGCCCTGCAATCCGGTGAGGCCGACCGCCTTGCAGACGCGATAGTAGCCTTCGATTTTCTCGTTGGCGCCGCCGAT
>JBGPMZ010000481.1:0-3108 GCA_041487255.1 Binataceae bacterium (SeqCode)
GATTGATGGTGGCCTCTGAAGTCCTACCGAGAGCCTTTGCAAGCGGATATCCTCAACCTCATGCCTCTCACCAATGATCAAATCGCGCGCTACAGCCGCCAGATAGTCATTCCCAATATGGGTGGGCGCGCGCAGGAGCGCCTGCTCAGCTCGCGCATCGTTGTGATCGCATCGCCCGAGGACCTCGAGGAGCCGCTCGCATACCTCGTCGGTGCGGGCGTTGGCGACATCGATCTGTGTGTGCCCGGAAGCGATGACGCGGGGTTGCGATCGCTGTGCGACAAGATGCGCGACCTCAATCCCGATTCGACAGTGAGTTACGGAAGCCTCGCGCAGGTGCCCGATCTGGTCTTTGCGCTCCTCGGGAGTGCCGAGGCAGTGCACTTCGCCTCGGTGGAGGCGCCCAGCGTCGGGGCTGCGGTCGTTGCTCGCCTCGACGCGCCGGGAAAAATCGCACTGCTTCCCTCGCCCCCCCCGTGCATCCGATGCGCCTCGGGCGGGCTGCTCGATTCATTCGGCGAGCGTAGCGAACGCGCCGGCTTCATCGCGATGCTGGCGACGACCGAAGTGCTGAAAATGCTCGCGGCATTTGACACCGATGCCGCGGCGTCGCTGCTCAGGTTCGAGGGACCTCAGACCATCGCCGAACCCCTTCGGAGTTCCAAGGCCGGGTGCGCCTGCTCGCATGCGTGAGTGCTGATGACGGTTCCAAGGTCCGTCGCGAGGAAGCGCACATCGCGCGGAGCCTTACCTCGTCCCGCGGTTGGGAAGAAACTCTGGATTTTCGATTTCGACAACACCCTCGCGCGCCTCGAGCCAGAGGTGGACTGGGCAGGCGGGCGGCGCGAACTCGAACCGATGCTGCGCGAACTCGAAGTGCCCGAAGATCTGTTCGAAAAATTTCCGCGTGGAAATCTGCCGCTCTACAACGCCACTCGCGCGCGACTGCTCAAACTGACGAAGGATCGATCCGGCGGTTTCGGCTCCACACGAGTGCGCTCCGTACTGCGGCGCGCATCGAAGATGATCGAGAAATATGAAATGGCGGGCGTCGATCGCGCCGCTCCCCTCGAGGGTGGTATCGATCTGCTCACGCAACTCAAGAAGAGAGGCGCGAAGCTCGCAATCGTGACCTCCAATTCATCGCGCACGATCCGGCGCTGGTTCGCAATCCATCATCGGAGCCACCTGATCGAGGTGATAGTCGGCCGCGACAGTCTGCTGGCGCTGAAGCCTTCGCCGGAAATGATTTCGCGGGCGCTCGATCTCTGCGAGGTGCGCGCGAAGGACTCAGCTTTTGTCGGCGATGCGGATTCCGACTATCGCGCCGCGAGCGAACTCGGGGTCGAGTTTTTTGGGGTCGCGTTCAACCAGGACCTCCGCGACAAACTCATCGCGGCCGGCGCGCGACGCGTCTTTGCTTCGCCCGCCGCGCTGGGGATCCACCTCAAGCTGCTCAATCCTGCGGTAGTCGCAACCGGGAACGATGCCGAGGCGCGAACGCCTAATGGTTCGTGAAGGAGTCATTACTACGATACTCCCCGATCCTGTTTGGTAGCGTTCTCATATGCGAGCCCCCCAAGACCTGACGATCGCCCTACAATTGGGAAAGTGATTTAAACATAATGTAGAGTCACCAAAATATGTCATGTCGTCACTTGAGTCAAGCGACCTGACGTTTAGGGTCAGCCACGAGTGCGACGGCAGCCGCGATTCCGAGCGCCATTCCCATCGTAATCAGCGCCGCCGAGAAGTCATGAGTACGTTCCACGATGAAGCCTGCGATGTATGGCCCGGCGAACCCACCTAGATTTCCAATCGAGTTGATCAACGCGATCCCGCCTGCCGCCGCGGCCTCGGTCAGGATGCCGGCCGGGATCGCCCAGAACGGACCCACGCACGACGAGGTGCCTGCCGCGGCTAGCGTGATGCATGCGAGTTCGAGAATGGGACTTCGGGCATATGCAGCTGCGAAGAATCCGATCGCGGCCACGAGTGCGCACAGCGCCAGATGAATCCGGCGCTCATCCATCCGATCCGAGGATCTTCCGACCAGCACCATCGCAAGCGCGGCGGCCGCGAAGGGAATCGCCGAGGCGAATCCGACCTCTATCACGCTCATGGTGCCGACGCCTTTGAGAATTTGCGGCAGCCAGAAGCTGATTCCGTAAAGCCCAAACGCAAAAAGAAAATAGAAGAGCGTCAGTATCCATACGCGACCGTCCCCAATCGCGTGCATTAGATCCGCATGTGCGAGATGGTGCGAAGCGGAATCCTCATCGAGGATCGCGAGGAGCGCGTCGCGTTCCGCAATCGTGAGCCATCGCGCCTCGCCCGGATGGTCGGGCAGGTATCTCCACACCGCGAGGCCCATCGCGATCGCGGGAATTCCCTCGAGCAGGAACATCCACTGCCATCCTGAGAGTCCGCCAAATCCGTGTAGCGTCAGCAGCGCGCCGGACAGCGGCCCGGCAATCACTCCTGCCAGCGCCGTCGCGGTCATGAACAAAGCGATCGCGCGGGCACGCTCGCGCTGCGGGAACCAGAACGTGAGATAGTAGATGATGCCGGGGAAGAAACCCGCTTCCGCCAGCCCGAGCATGAAACGCAGCGCGTGGAAGCTGGACGCGCCCCGCACGAACATCATCGCGGAAGCGGTGACGCCCCATGAAACCATGATCCTCGCGATCCAGCGGCGGGCGCCGACGCGGCGCAGAATCAGGTTGCTGGGAATTTCAAAGATGAAGTAGCCGAGGAAGAAAATTCCCGCGCCGAATCCGAACGCGGCCTGGCTGAGGCCGATCTCGCGATTCATCTGCAGCGCGGCGAATCCGACGTTGATGCGATCGAGGTACGCGACGATGTAGAGCGTGAAGAGAAACGGGAGCAGGCGCCTCCGTACTTTGGAAAGCGCCGCTCCCGCATCGATTGCGATATCACGCCGAGCTGGATCCGCCCCCGCCATCTAAACGCTCCCTCGACTCCGCTTCGCTCCGCCTACCGGAGCTGTCCTCCATCCTTGCTCCCTCTCCCACCGGGAGAGGGTGGCGCTCTTGCGCCGGGTGAGGTCGGCGGCTGCGCCGTGGCGCTACGCGCCCCCTTCGGGCC
>JBGPMZ010000482.1:0-3107 GCA_041487255.1 Binataceae bacterium (SeqCode)
CCAGCTTCGCTTGTCGGCCGCAATCATCAATGCGGACTCCAGCGGTCCCCATGAGCCCGCAGCATACATTGGGGGTTCTACTGGAGTCTCAGCCCACACGTCCAGTATCGGCTGTACGAATTGCCAAGCCGCTTCGACGCTGTCACGCCTCATGAACAGGGTTTGATCGCCGAGCAGGATGTCGCGCAGCAGGGTCTCGTAGGCCTCGGGCGACACGCTCTGCTGATGGAAATCGACCTTGACCGGGCCCAACCGCAAATCCGCGCCGGGCAGCTTCGAAATGATGTTCAGGCCGAGTCCTTCTTCGGGTTGAATCCGGATGCTGAGGAGGTTGGGCGCGAGTGGAGAACGCGGCGAGGAGTTGAACAAAATCCGCGGGACCGAATTGAACTGGATCGCAATCTCGCTGGCCCGCTTGGGGAGCCGTTTTCCGGTGCGCAGATAAAATGGCACCCCGGCCCATCGCCAGTTCTCGATAAAGCATTTGAGCGACACGAAGCTCTCGCTGTTGGAGTCGGGCGCGACGTGCTCCTCCTGCCTGTATCCCTTCACGTGCTGCCCTTGGATAAGCCCTTCGGTGTATTGGCCGCGCACCACCCACTTGTCGACGTCCTCGCGCGCGAACGGTCGCAGCGTGCGCAGCACGTCGAGCTTGGAATCGCGCACCGAGTTGGCCTCGGTCGTGCGCGGCGGTTCCATCGCCAGTAGCGACAGCACTTGCAGCATATGGCTCTGCACCATGTCGCGCAGCGCGCCCGCATGCTCATAGTAACCCGCGCGGGTGCCGACGCCCTCGGACTCGGCGACCGTGATCTGGACGTGGTCGATGAACTTTGCGTTCCACAGCGGCTCGAAAATCGCGTTCGCGAACCGCAACACCATCAGGTTTTCCACCGTCTCCTTGCCCAGATAGTGGTCGATGCGAAAGACCTGGTCCTCTTCGAAATGTTTGGCCAGGCGGTCATCGATGTCCTTCGCGCTCGCATAGTCGTGACCGATCGGCTTCTCCACCACCACCCGGCTGAACGGCGGCTCGTTGCGCGAGATCATCCCCGCGCTGTTGAGCTTGGAGGCGCAGGTCTCGATGAAGTCAGGCGGGATCGCGAAATAGAAAATGCGGTTATCGCCGGCGCCCACTTCATTCGCAATCTCTTCGAGGCGTTGCCGAAGCTTGGTGTAGTCGGCCGAGTTGGTAAAACTGCCACGCACGAACCGCAACAGGGGCGCGAACTTGCTCCAGTTCTCGTCGTTGATCTTCTGACGGGAGAATTTCTCGATGCCGCCGCGTGCGAAGTCGCGATACTTTTCGTTGTTGAGATCGTCCATCGAGAAGGCGACGATCGCGAACTTCCGCGGCAGCAACTTGTCGACCATCAGGTTGTAGAGCGCGGGCAGCAGCTTGCGATGGCTCAGGTCGCCGGCGCCGCCGAAGATGCACAGAATGCAGGGCGGAAAATTGCGCCGCGACCATGGCGCTCCCTCGGGTGATGACCCGGGGCGCGCTATCTCGAAAGTATTGGTCTGGATGTCGGGCATCGCGATTAACCTGATCGGCAGCCGTTGGAACATCGACGGTTTGTGATGGATGCTGCGCGCGTCCAACCGTTGGAGGTTTTTGGCGCATCGACGCTATCCGACTAGGCTAACGGAACTGCAAACGAGTCGAAAGGAGGGAGAGTCAGCGCACCGTCATGTGGTCGCCCTGGACCAGAGTGCGCAAGTCCTCGCGCTGGAAGATTCCCGCTACTGCCCGCGTCATCGCAACCGACAAGACCTGGCCGGGATCGTCATAAATTCCCGCCTCATCGTCGGGCCCGAGCCCGAAGCTTCCGATCGGAGGATCGAAGTAGGACTGCGCACTGGAGCCTTGCCAGAAGGGAACCTTGAACGGCGGTTTGTAGACCGTCACCTGAAGCGTGAAATCCGCGACCGTGCTCCAGGTCGGACCGAAGTGTGCGTCCGGCCCGCGATGCTTCTTCACCCAGCATTTGGTGATAAGGGCCGCCAGCACGTAATCCGCATTCAGCTTGGTGTCGCCAGGATAGGCGCTTTGACTTATCGCACTGGAGTGAAAGCCCGCTTCCTCGGCCGAACGCGCGATCGCGCCTTGAACGATTGGGCCGAGCGGCTGACTGTAGAGGCGCTGGATGACGTTCTCGGATTGGTCGGTGACGATGCCGATCGCAGGTTGGCCTTCGAGAGCCGCCGCGTTGGGACCGTTGAGATCGCGCGAATCGGTCGGCAACAGAACGACTATCGTGCGATGCGGATAGGAATTC
The DNA here is from genome assembly GCA_041487255.1 of Binataceae bacterium (SeqCode). Taxonomy (GTDB): domain Bacteria; phylum Desulfobacterota; class Binatia; order Binatales; family Binataceae; genus DATGKG01. Next base: position 2,280 of record JBGPMZ010000482.1, read on the forward strand.
TGGTAGCCCTTGACCTGGTACGGATAGTACTCGACGCTCTCGACCGAAGTTGTCGCCGAAGGCTGACTGGAGCCGCCGAGCCCGATCAGGGAACATCCGGCGATAGTCAGCGCCAGCAACCCGAAAACACCACCCCACCACCGCCGGCGTCGTCTCAGCACATAAGCCCCTGCAGTAAATCTGGGGATATCAGCATTGCCATCTTTCAACCCTGCGCAGCCTGGGTGCGCTCGCGATACAGGAAGAGTGTGCCACCCACCTCGATGCGATCGCCGTTGCGAAGAGTTTGTTTGCCGGCGACCGGCTGTCGATTCACCATCACGGAGCCGCCGCTGCTCGGCGCGATGGAATAGTTCTTCCCCTCGAGCCGAATGATCGCATGATGTCCGAGCACACTCTGGTCGCCGAATAAACCGACGTCGCATTCTTCGGCGCGCCCTATGATAGTGACCTGCTTCGCGAGTGGATACTCGCGTCCTTCCCGCGCGGTGCGGCTCTGGCTGCGCACCACCATCAGCCATCCACGTTTGAGGAGTTCGCTGACGAGCCCGATGAAGAACCCGATCAACGCACCCAGGATGATGATCGCGATGGCGCGTCCGAACGCCTGCGGAAAGGTCGTGGTGAGGCTCTGATAGAACAGCCCGCCGAGTGCGCCGCCGACCACGCCGCCGAGCGCGCCATTGCGCCGTCGCGCATTCGAGCCGGTCGCCCATCCCACGCCGAGGCCGACCGCGATGCCGAGCACCGCCCATCCGAGGATGCGCCCAAAAAAGCCGGGCATCACGTCGAAGGCAAGTTCGGCGACGATCAGGCCGAGCGCGCCGC
>JBGPMZ010000483.1:0-3106 GCA_041487255.1 Binataceae bacterium (SeqCode)
AGACGGCGAAAATGTTCGCTTCGCGCAAGGCGGCGCAACTCAGGTCACGCACGCTTCCGAGGTGCGAATCTACCCCGCGCTGAGCGGTGGGTGAGCCCGGCGTCGCAAGCAGACATAACCACAAAGACACGAAGGTAGGAGAGGAGAAGATCCGGAAAGATTTTTGTCGCGAGGCCACTGCGACCTCGCGGTCTTCCTGGTGTCTTTTCGAACTTTGTGTCTTGGCGCCTTTGTGGTTACCTCTGATTCTTCCGCGATTTGACAAGCCCCGGCTTTCGCGCATTACTCGCGGGATGGCAGCGGGCGCGAATCCCAACGACTGGACGATGCAGGAGGCGCAACGCGACGCGAGTTCCGAACTCGCCAGCGTAGCGATGCGCATTCGTCCCGACAGCCTCAAAGAGCTCTACGAAATAAATCCGGTGCGCGCGCTCGCCGCAGTCGCAGGAACCTGGGCGATGATCATCGCGACGATCGCGATCGCGCTATGGAGCCACAGCGCGATCGTATGGTTCCTCGCGATTTTCGTCATCGCGCGATGCCAGCACGCGCTCGCCGTCCTGGCGCATGATGCGGCGCATTTCCGCCTGCTGGAAAATCGCTTCTGGAACGACTTCGTCGGTCAGTGGATTTGTTTCGCTCCGATGGCGAGCAGCCTTGCCGCGTATCGCAATGTCCATCTGCGCCATCATCGGTATCTGCACACCGACAAGGATCCCGACCTGTCGCTGTCGCGTCCGTATCCCGCGACCGCGGCGAGTTGGCGGCGCAAGCTGCTGCGCGACATCAGCGGAATTTCCGAGTTGCAGATTCGCGGCTATATACATGTGGAGCATGGCCGCTCGCATCTCGCGCGAGGCCGCTTGCTGCGCAATTTCACGCCAGCCTCGATCGCACGCCGTCTCGTGCTGGTGGGCTTCTTCGCGACGCTTTTCTATTTTGGATATTTCCTCGCGTTCATGGTGCTGTGGGTGCTTCCCGAAATGACCGTGCAGCGCGTCATCGCCAGGATTCGCGCGGTGCTCGAGCACGGCGGCGTGCCCGATCCGAATGATGGCCTGCGCAACGCGCGCACGATCATTTCGCGCAGTTGGACGTTGTGCTTCATGATGAATCCGCATCACGTCGCGTATCATCTCGAGCATCACCTGTTCCCCGCGGTGCCGCACTACAATTTGCCGAAATTGCATTTGGCGCTCGCCGCCGATCCTCGCTATGACAGGGCATTGGTCGATTATTCCTACAGCGAGGCGATGAACGACGTGGTGAAGGACTCTTTTGCGGTCTCGCAAGCCGCCTAGTCAGTCTCGCAATCTCAAGGAGAGAGATATGAAGTTTGGATTGCTCTACGAAATGGAAACCCCGCGGCCGTGGCACGCGCTCAGCGAATACAATGTGTACTGGGAGGCGCTCGCGCAGATCGAACTGGCCGATCGCATCGGCATCGATTACGTGTGGGAAGTCGAGCATCACTTCCTCGAGGAATATTCGCATAGCCCGGCGCCCGAGGTTTTCTACGGCGCGGTGACGCAGCGCACCAAGAACATTCGTATCGCGCACGGGGTGCGGCTGCTGCCGTTCAAGTTCAACAATCCGATCAAAGTCGCGGAGCAGGCCGCCGTGCTCGACATCATGAGCAATGGGCGCGTCGACCTCGGCACCGGCCGCTCGACCACCGCGCAGGAGCTCGACGGCTTCAGCGTCGACTACGACCGCACGCGCGCCGAAGTGCGCGAGGCGCTCGACATCATCGTGAGGGCGTGGACCGATGAGATTCTCGAATACAACGGCAAGCTCATCCAGGTGCCGCCGCGGCGCGTGGTGCCGAAGCCGATTCAGAAGCCGCATCCGCCGATGTGGATGGCGTGCACCGCGCCGGACAGCTACCAGATGGCGGGCGACCGCGGCATGGGCGTGCTCAGCTTCAGCCTCAACTACGACGGCGTGATGAAAGCCGTTGCCGACTATCGCAAGTCGTTCGCCTCGCGCACCGATCAGGTTGGGAAGTTCCCCAACGAAGCCTTCGGCAGCCTGATTATCTGCCATGTCGCGGAGAACAAGGAGGACGAGGCGGTCGGTATCGAGGGCGCGCGCTGGTTCATGCACAACGTCGGCGAGCTGTTCAAGCCGCTGATCGCGAAGAACCAGCTTTATTCCTATGAATACCTGCGCACCTTGATGGCGCTCGACGTGGATCCCAACGACATCCCCGATGCGCAGTTGAAGCTGCATCCGATGATCGTGGTGGGTAACCCCGACGAGGTCATCCGCAAGTTGGAGACTTTCGACAAATCAGGCGGCGATCAAGAGAGTTGCTTCAAGCAGGCCGGGCGCATCCCGCATCAGAAGATCATGAACTCGCTCAAGCTGATGGCGAAACATGTGCTGCCGCACTTCAACCCGCATCGGCGGGTGGCGCTGGATGAACTGAGCGCCGCGGCCTCTTAAAGATCTTAAAGCCGGCTGCCTTCCTTCACCTTCTCTCCCTACTGGGAGAGACAAGAGTGAGGGCTGGGCGGCCGCGATATTTCGATACGGGGAGGCGGGTTTTCCGCATCATCAGTATATGGGTGGACTTTTTTTCGACGAGTTCGAAGTGGGGCAGGTCTTTCCCCATTCGATCACCCGCACCATTACCGAGACCGACAACCTGCTGTTCTGTGCGCTGACGCATAATCCGCAGCCGCTGCATCTCGACGCCGAGTTCGCCAAGGGCACGGAGTTCGGGCGCCAGATCGTCAACAGCATCTTCACGATGGGGCTGATGATTGGCGTGTCGGTCGGCGATACCACGCTTGGCACCACGGTCGCGAACCTCGGTATGAATGACGTGCGCTTTGCACATCCGGTCTTCATCGGCGACACGCTGCGGTCCGAGAGCAAGGTGCTGGAGAAGCGCGAGAGCAAGTCGCGCCCCGACGCCGGCATCGTGGTGTTCGAGCATCGATCGTTCAACCAGCGCGGCCTCGAAGTGGCCTACTGCAAGCGCTCGGCCCTCATGAAGAAGCGCACTCACTAAAATGGAAAAGCGAGGCGCGAAATGAACTCCGGAATGATCTTGCGCTCGATGCTGTTCGTGCCGGGCGACAGCGAACGCAAGCTGGTC
>JBGPMZ010000484.1:0-3102 GCA_041487255.1 Binataceae bacterium (SeqCode)
CGAGGGGTCTCTCGTCCCGGCGAGATCTCAGTGCCTCGCGGCACACCCCCAGCCTCATGATCAATGTATCGCGGGACCGCCACACTGTCAAAAACGGTTCCTGCCGATGCGGCTATCCACCCTGTCCACAGGACGGTGCGCGCGGGTTTGATTGACTGTCCGCAACTCGGATGGTTATCTGAATCGCTCGCCCGCAGTATCATTTTGTAGGAATCACCTGATGACCGCTCGCTCGCAACGGCCGACCGTTATTGAAATCGATTTGGGCGCGCTGCGGCGCAACTACCACGCGCTGCGCGAGGCCGCGGGGCGCGCCGACGTCATGGTAGTCGTGAAAGCGGATGCCTACGGGCACGGCGCGGTTCCGATCGCGAAGACGCTGGCGGCCGAAGGATGCGGTCACTTCGGGGTCGCGACGATTTCCGAGGCGAGCGAGCTCCGCGACGCCGGTATTCGTACACGCATCTATTTGCTCGGTGGATTTTTTCCGGAACAGGCTCGCGAGATCCTCGCGCTCGAGGTTACGCCGTTCATCTTCGATGTCTCGATTGTCGCGCCGCTAAACGCCGCCGCGAAGGAACTCGGCCGTCAGAATGTCGCGGTGCATCTGAAAATCGATACCGGCGCGACGCGCCTGGGCGTGATGCCCCCGGACCTGGCGCGCGCGATCGAGGAGTTGCGCATCGCCACTGCGCTAAAGCTCGAAGGCGCGTGTACACTGTTCGCGAACGCAGCCGACCCCACCAGCACCGTCACCGACTCGCAACTGCGCGTCTTCAACGATGCGCTCGCGACGCTTGCGACCGCGGGCATGCGGCCCGAGGTGGTGCACGCGGCGAATTCCGCCGCGCTGGTGCTGCGACCCGACTCGCATTTCAACCTGGTGCGCCCGGGCCTCGCGACCTATGGCCTGCCTCCGGTGCCGGCGGTGCGGGAAAAGGTCGACCTCACGCCGATCATGACATTCAAGACTCGCCTGATGCAGATGAAGCGCGTCCCGGCAGGGACCGGCGTCGGTTATGGTCATACCTTCGTGACGCAGCGAGAATCGGTGATCGGCATTCTCCCGGTCGGCTATGCCGACGGCTATCGGCGTGGTCTCCAGAACGGGTGCGAGGTGCTGATCTCTGGTCGTCGCGCGCCGGTGGTCGCCGCGGTCTCGATGGACCTTGCCGAAATAGATCTCACCGACTTGCCGGGCGTCGCGGTCGGCGACGAAGTGGTACTATGGGGACGCAGCGGCGACGACACCATCAGCGTCAACGACGTCGCGCGCATCGCACAAACAATTTCATACGAAATGCTCTGCACGGTAGGGCGGCGGGTTTCCCGGGTATATAGAGGATAGACCATCGAACCAGCGAGAAGAACGTGGGCACCGACAAGGTCATAGTCAAACGCGCGCTGCTAGGAGTCTCCGACAAATCCGGGTTGGTGGATTTCGCGCGCGCGCTGGAGCGGCGCGGCGTCGAGATTCTCTCCACCGGCGGCACCAAAGCCGCGCTGGAAAAGGGCGGCGTGCGCGTCAAGTCGGTCGAGGACTTCACCGGCTCGCCGGAGATGCTCGATGGCCGCGTCAAGACTCTCCATCCGAAGATTCACGGGGGAATTCTCGCGCGGCGCTCCCAGCCTTCCCATCAACAGCAAATGCGCCGGCACGGCATCGAGCCAATCGATCTCGTGGTGGTGAACTTCTATCCGTTCGAGCAGACCGTCGCGCAGCCGAACGTCAGCCTCGAAGAAGCGATCGAGAACATCGATATCGGCGGACCGACGCTGGTTCGCGCGGCAGCCAAGAATCATGAAGATGTCGCCGTCGTTGTCGATCCTGCCGACTACGCTTCGCTGGCGCAGGAGCTCGAAGCGAATGGCGGTGCGACCACCGCGCAAACTCGGTGGCGTCTGGCGCGGAAGGCCTTCGCGCGGGTCTCCGCTTACGACTGCGCGATTTCGAATTACCTCGGCACACATGCGGGCGCCGAGAACGGTCCGCTCGGCGAGACGTTCAGCCTCTCGATGGAGCGCGAGCAGGGATTACGCTACGGCGAGAATCCGCATCAGACCGGCGCGCTCTACGGCAACTTCCTGAAAATCGCCGAGCAGCTCCACGGCAAGGAACTTTCATACAACAACGTCATCGATATCAGCTCGGCGATTAATCTGATCGTCGAATTTCAAAACGAACCGAAAGCGGTGGTCGCGATCCTCAAGCACAACACGCCGTGCGGAGTGGGTGTCGGCGATACGATGAAGGCCGCATGGGATAAGGCGTTCGCGACCGATCCTGATTCGCCCTTCGGCGGTATCATCATCGCGAATCGCCCCTGGGATCTCGAATTCGCCCGTACGGTCGACGAGCTTTTTACCGAAGTTCTGATTGGGCCGGACTATCAGCCCGGCGTGCTCGAATTTCTGCGCAAGAAAAAGAACCGCCGGGTAATGCGCTTTCACCCCGACGCGATCCATCGCGAGGAGTTCGACCTCAAGCGCGTGCTCGGCGGGCTGCTGGTGCAGACGCCGGACCTCGCGATCGAAAATCCTCGCGAGGCCAAAGTGGTCACCCGGCGTGCGCCGAACGAATCGGAGCTGCGCGCGATGGAGTTCGGCATCAAGGTTTGCAAGCACATCAAGTCGAACGCAATCACGTTCGTCACCGAGGACCGCACCCTGGCGGTAGGTGGCGGCGCGACCTCGCGCATCGACCCGGTGTATGCGGCGCGCGAGAAGGCCGCGCGACTTAAAGTATCACTTCAAGGTTCGGTACTGGTCTCGGAAGCGCTGTTTCCGTTCCCCGATGGTCCCACCCTCGCGGCTGAGGCCGGTGCAACAGCGATCGCCCAGCCTGGCGGCGCGGTGCGCGACAGCGAGGTCATCGCCGCAGCGGACAAGTATGGCTTGGCAATGGTCTTCACCGGCGTACGTCACTTCCGTCATTAGAATGCGGCGATGAAGGTTCTTGTCATTGGTAAGGGTGCGCGCGAGCACGCGCTGTGTTGGCGCTTGCATCAGAGTCAATCGGTGTGGGGACTCTTCTGCGCGCCGGGAAATCCGGGAATCGATCAGCTCGCCAAACCGGTGAACATCGCGCAGAACGATTTCGCC